>CALCPB010000962.1 GCA_937897665.1 uncultured Halomicronema sp.
ATTGTCATAAACTTCTATGAGTTGTGGCAGATTGCTAAGGATATTTTGCACTGTCGACGATTCTCTCATGCTCTTGGTTATATCTTCGGTAAACCAGGTTGGCAGCCAAATGCTAGAACTAGAAAATAACGTAAGCGTCTGTATCTAATCGTGGCTGAGTGTATATCTACTTATAGTGTCTAAGAGAACCTAGCATCATGAGAAAGAGGCCTTTTTTGATGCTGTGGATAGCATTGGTCACGGTTTTTTTTGCAGTCTTGGCTTTAGATGATTCATCAGAGTATAAAGAACAAAAACTAAGCTTTTCATTTGAGAGCGAACAACTTAGTGCCACGCTTATCCTTCCTGAAAATTATCCTCCTCCTCACTCCACTGCTGTTTTTGTGCATGGTGACGGTGCGTTGCCATACGACGCTTACGGCTACTACAGACCTTTTTGGAATCACTTGGCAAAACGAGGTATTGCATCATTTGCCTGGGATAAAGCAGGGGTCGGTAGCTCAAGCGGAAACTGGCTTTCGCAAAGTATGGAGGATCGTGCCGAAGAGGTGATTGCGGCTATCGATTATCTGCGGCAGCGTGATGATATTAAGCCTGAGAGTATTGGCCTGATCGGCTTTAGTCAGGCGGGTTGGGTCTTGCCACTGGTCGCTCAAAAGTCACCCTATCCAGACTTCATCGTAAACGTGTCTGGTGCTGTCAATTGGCTCGATCAGGGTGACTATATGATGCGCGTCAGACTGAGAGAGAAAGGGCTATCTGAGGTTGAAATACAGCAAGCTATAGAAGAGAGTCGCGAACGACTTTGGGTGTTTGAACCTGACAGTAGCTATGAAGACTATCTAACTGTCGGTGGGGCTTCAGAGGATGAGCTGATGAGCGAGGATCGATATCAGTTTGCAAAACGCAACTGGCAGTCAGATGCTAGAGAAAGCATCGAGTCTATTCGCAGTCCATTCTTGGCCGTTTTTGGCGAAGATGATAGAAATGTTGATATCGCTGAAAGCGCAAGAGTTTATAAATAGATTCTCACGTCCTCAAAACATTCAGACGTTACTATCAAGACCTGGAAAAATGCTCAGCACGGACTGTTCAAGACTCACCTTTTTGACACAGCCAATCCAGGAATCATTTACCTAGTAAAACTTCATGTTTTGGGGGAGGATGCTTTTGCCGATGGGGTTTTAAACTTTGTTAGTGATTGGATACTAGATCGTGCCACTTGTAAATGAGTTCAAACGCCATCGAAAGCTTATATTGCAGATGTTTCAATGACATCGAAACATCTGTAATATGCAGAACCTTCTGTCTAAGTAAGATTTTTAGGCCCTCTGGTCTCTCTATGAAAATTTAGCTTCGGAGAAAACATGACAAATCCGATCGCTCGTCTTAATCCGCCGACATTGCCGAATGCTGGTGAAATGGGGTATTCACAGATATCGATAGTCGAACCGGGCCGTATGGCTTATGTATCTGGCCAAGTCGCGTGGCGACCACACGGTGAGGCGGTACCTGAAAGCCTGTCTGAGCAAATGAGTATTGTCTCGATCAACACAAAAGCCGCGCTGGATGCCATCGGGGCTACACCACATGATGTGGTGATTGCCCGCATTTACGTGATTAACCTCACTCCGGAAAGATTAGAAGAAATTATGCCACCGTTTCTAGCCATTTTTGAGGGGGCTCAACCCTGCGTTACTGGAGTTGGTGTAGAGGCGCTTGCTGCGCCTGACCTGCAGGTCGAGATGGAGTTGGTTGTCAGGCTGCCTGACTAATTGCTGCTTTCAGCATATGCAGCCTGAAGAATAGCAGCCTGAGAATATTTGCAAGTCAGAGATTGGGCCTAACACCGTGGTGCAGCGAACTGACCCAAGCCGTTGGTGCTGAGTTCAGAGAGACTTGTCGCCGCTGACTAAGATTGCCAGCAGATTTTGCCTAAAAACTGGGCGATCGCGCTTGCATTTAACCAAGCAAAAAGTTGTCATTCAGCGATCGTCCTTAAATGCACATTAGAGTAAGACTCAAGTTGGAGAGAGGTGTGCCATGACTCCACAACGATGTTTGCCGATTAAAGACCTGTTTTACGAATTGGATCTGTCCTTTACCGCTTATTGCAAAGCACTAGCATCAAGATCACACTTCTTGCTACCCTAAGGGAAATCAAATGATCGCTTTTTGCATCGATGAAGTAGGCTGTCAGTCAAGTAATGCAACAGTGCTGCTGGGTAGCCTGACATCAAGCCTCTACCGACTTTAAGTCAGCTGCTTTTGCGCAAGAAACGAAAGGGTTTTGACGACCTCGCTAGTTGAAACTCTTAGGCAACAGTTAACGTTTACTTAACCCGCTGTTTTGGCGATTACCCCGGTATCGTTATGTCTTTCATTCATCTAGATAAGTCAATTATCACCTTCCACTTCAAAGAAATTTTGGAAGATGGTCATTTGGGTGGGCCACTGACGCTATTTGGGTTGGGAGCCCTGGTCATCGGGCCAAAACTACTCTCTGGCGGACCTGCTGCTCGTCGACCCAAGGCTCAGAATCGACGGGTATCCAGTTCGCCTTACCGGCCTCAAATGAGTCTTTCGGCCTGGGTGGCTACCCATGCTGCACAGCAAAAAATGTCCTCTCACTCAGGTGAAGATCAATCAGCCATGTCGCTGCATATCTTGTCTGAGCAGAACGAGGATTTTGCGGCATAGCACCTGATAGCCGGGTTCAAAAACTTGAGACACGGGAGAGTGGCATGGCTGTAGCGTTGTTATGCCAGTTTGCCGTTGGTGCTCGACTTGATTGCACTCTTTCGAGAGCCGGTGCTATGCCGGTCATTGACCGATTATGATTCAGCGTTGGTCGCTTCTGCTGTGACGGCGGGGGCAGTGCTGTGATGACTACTCGACTCAGCTTGCACTTCAGCTCTCGCTTCAGCTGCCACGTCTGCGATCGCTTCACCCGTTTCGGCGATCGCGATTTTGGCCTTTTCAAACGCGGTTACCCCTGTTTTGATTGTGGCCTTGAGCGCGGGCTTCACTAGCGGCAGTACGAAGGGCGGCACCGCCACCGCAGTGGCCCCGATGACGAGGGCTTTGGCATTGGGGTTAGCCATCAACTCGTTCACCCGGCTTCTCAGTCCAACGGGGGAGTCTTGTGTCGTTAACATGGTGTCGTCTCCAGAGTCAGAGGGCGTTTTTGCAAATGCCCATCCTTGTATCTTAATCCCGTTTCTTACTCCTGTGACTCTGGGATTCACCGGTCGTAGCATTCATGGCGCGAGGGGTTTGAGGGCAGCGATCGCCCCTGATGATTTCAGTCACGATGGCCAACCCAAAGATGCCGATTTTTCTATTCAGAGGTCAGGTTTTAAGGGATGGGATGTCAGTTATGAACCCCTTAGCCGGAGAACAATTCAATGCTCAGTGGCGATCGCTTAATTTCTGCTCTCCTGATCAGCAGTCAGTTCTCGTCCGTCGCAATGCGCTAATGACGGGTCATGCTTAACCGTAGAGCCTTGATATATCTGTCCAACCATAGGCAACTTCGGTGAATATTGCGCCGCCTCTCTCAATAGCTTTTTGGTCAACTTTTTGTCCCCCGATCGCCTCATAGAATTGACAGGCCGGATTATCTTCCAAAACCCACACCAGCATTGTCTGAATGTTCATTTGAGCGAGTTGATGGGCGATCGCTTGCACCAGTTCATGGCCAATGCCTTGCCGCTGATAGGCTGCCAGCATGTAGATGGCATAAAGTTCGCCTTGATAGTCTGAGTTGCCTTCGCGCTCTAAACCACCACTGGCAAAGCCAATAATCTGGCCTAGTGGATTTTCCGCCACATAGGTGAATTGATCAGCTCCTGGCGCCTCAGCAAAAATTCTCCGCCAGCTATTTTCACGCTTCTGGTAGGTCAGAGTCTGCAAGACTTTAGCGGGAAAGATTCCTCGATAGGTCGTTTGCCACGCATCGACATGGACGCGCGCGATCGCCGGAATATCATCAAGAGTGGCTGCTCTTAACCTCATGGATACCTCGACTACCGCGTGAATTGCGTGAACTCGAAGACTCTCAACTGCTTACCAATAGCATTCCCGATCGCCGGAATTTGTGCGGCCCAACCCTGACGAAAATTGGCAGTCCTGGGGATATATGGCAGAGGGTATAAAGGTGCAGGGTTCAAGGTGCAGGGA
>CALCPB010000963.1 GCA_937897665.1 uncultured Halomicronema sp.
GCTGGGATAGCCTCTACTTTCGACAGGAAGCTTACTCTCTCAACTGTCTGGGCACTGGTTTCAAAGTGCCGTCTCCTGAGTGCAATCAGCAGCCGATACGGGCGCTGCAGCCTCCAAACTAAAGGAAACCCCACATCCGCAGGTTTGTTTGGCGAGGGGATTGGTAAATCGAAAGTTCCCCCCCATCAAGTCTTCCGAATAATCGATCGCCAACCCTTCACAAGCAGCCAGCTCCTCAGTGGCAATTACCACTTTGAGCGGGTCAATTTTTAAGACCTGATCGGTGGATTGAGTCGATTGTCGAAACTGCAAATCATAGGCCAGCCCAGAGCAGCCCCCTGGTGCAATTTTTAGGCGTACCACACCACTGCCGTAGGGATCTTTGGCTTCTAGGCGTTTGAGTTCACGAATGGCGCTTTGACTCAGATGAATCATGATAACAGCAGGGCAAAAGGGAGTTTTGTTAGCTTACTCTCAAAGCTGTCAGCACTGAGCTACGCTGTGGCAATCTGAAATCCTTGCAGGGCTGAGATCAAGTCTTGGTGCAGCTCTGGTGAAGTCGCGATCGCCAACCCTGGCCAAGCGTAGTCGGTGCAGTTGTCTAAGCGAGGCAGGGCCTGGCCCTGATGGTCGGTGACAATGCAGCCCGCTTCTTGGGCTAAAAATGCGAGAGCCGCCCCATCAATGAACTTGCCCGCCGCTAACACAACTCCTGCCAGCTGTCCTTTGAGCACACCGTTGACGTTGGGAATAGCGGTGTCGTGGGAGTAGTCTTCGGACACATTGATCACGTCGTAGCGATCGCTCAATTTAGCCTTCAGGGGAGCCATCCGAGTGCCCAAAAACACTGTCTTATTAGCGTTAATTTGCAGCGGCTGACAGTCTTCTAGAGCTTGTGCCAGTTGGCCAGTGTACGTCCCCTGCCCGCGCAAGGCATAATAGTACCGGTCTTCGGCAGGGCTCAAGGCCAGCACCGCCTCAAACCCATCGGCGTTCAACACCGTGACAATAATTTGATAGTTGGGAAATCCATCTAAATAAAAGAGGGTGCCGTCAATCGGGTCCAGGGTGACCAAGTAGTCATCTTGAGGGCCGAGATCAATCGCCCTGAAATACTTGGTGTTGTAAGACTGCTCAAACTCTTCGCCATAAAACCGAATATCGGGGAAGGTGCCCAGCAGCAAGACTTCAACAAACGTCTGCACCGACAAATCGGCATCCGTTAGTGCGGCGGCAAATTTAGTGGGGCCAGCCTTGGCTGGCTGAGTCGCAATTTTCGATTGAATATGACGAGAATAGTTAGCTGCCAGTCGTAAGGGCGGGAGCAGCGTTGCCAAAATTTGTTGAGGTGTGGGCTTAACAGACATTTATATATGTAGAGATAGGTGGTCGGCGCTCCCATTATCTGAGAAAATTGAGATACCTGAATGGTTTCACCTGTGCCACTTCTCCGCTCCGTTTTTGCTACTGTTCGTGTAAGACGCAAAATGGCTACAGTCGCACAGAAATTTGTTTGCCCGGCAACTATCTTGATAGCCTCCCCAAAAAATCACCGTT
>CALCPB010000964.1 GCA_937897665.1 uncultured Halomicronema sp.
GGCGACGACTGTTGTGAAAACCGGTCTGAGCCGGGGCAATGACGTAGCAGGTGTTTTCGATCGCCCGCGCCTGCAGCAGCACTTGCCAGTGATCTTTGCCCGTAAATGCGGTGAAAGCCGCCGGAATCATCAGCACCTCGGCCCCCATCTGAGAAAGATGGCGATAAAGCTCGGGAAAGCGCACGTCGTAGCAAACTGAAAGGGCTAAGTTGCCCAGCTGTTTAGAGGGATGCACCGCCGGCAAATCTTGACCCGAAATCACCGTATTGGATTCGCGGTAAGTATTGCCATCGGGAACATTGACGTCAAACAGATGAACTTTTTCGTAACGGGCGAGTTCACTGCCATCGGAGCCCACCAGCAGCGCCGTGTTAAAAAATTTGCCGTCGGTACCGGGCACCGGATAGCCGCCGCCCAGCAGCGTAATCTGGTGCCGTTGGGCCATTTTTTTGAGAAACTGTTCGCTGGCGTCGCAAATTTCTTGAGCCCGCGCCTGCTTGGTGCCCTCTTCGCCTAAGAACGAAAAATTCTCTGGGAGTGTCACGAGTTCTGCCCCGCGTCGCACTGCCAGGTCAATTAAGTCTTCAGCTTGGGCCAGATTTTTCTCCAAATCTGGCACGCTGGTCATTTGTAAAGCTGCGGCCAGGTAAGACTTCATGCGCGATCGCCACTGATAAAGTTCGAAATTCAATTTTACGCGGATTTGTGCCGGGCTTACAGGATTCGCCTGGGTCTGGCCGTTTTTAGGGGTTTTCGCGGAGAGGGCGGCGATCAGCTCAATTATCGACAGCATCGATAGTAGCGGTGGTCAACATCAGTGTGGGTATCACCAGCTGGACTGATAGCGTAACCACAGATTGATCACGTTTTGAGGGATGGATGGAGCGATGGATATTGCGATCGCCCTAGCGGTTTCATTTGCAGGCCTCTTGCTCTCGGTGCACCAAGGCTGGCCGCTTTTAGTACCTCTGGTGGGTGCTCTGAGTCTGATCGACTGGGTCTATCGGCGGCGAGGTATCCCCT
>CALCPB010000965.1 GCA_937897665.1 uncultured Halomicronema sp.
TCACTCGGGCCGTAGTTGGCAGCTGTATCACAATAGCGAATACCGCCAGCGTAAGCCTGCTCGATCAGGGCGAGCGCCTCAGCTTCTTGACCAGGGCGAGACAACGGAGACGCCGAACCGCCCAACCCCAGCACCGGCATCGTGAGCTGCGATCGCCCCAATACCCGCGTTGGCATCGACAGTGAGAAATCTTCAACCGCTGCTGGACTAGCGGCTAATGGATGATCGACGGCGGGCGCGATCGCTTGGGGTGGCGCTTCCTGCCGGCAGCAGGCACCACCGCTGATGACACCGCTAGCAATCGCGATCCCGCCATAGAGAAATTGGCGACGGGTTGGGTTCAATCTCGGCATCAGGGTTAACCTTTGCTGACAGGAAAACGCTCACAGTCATATCCTGACAAAAACTGCCGGTAGCGTGAGCCCCTCGCCAATTTTATTAACGGCGATCGCAGCCATATGCTGCTCCCTTATATATTTCCGGAAATTATCCTTATTACGTATAGGGCTGAAACCCGATTTCACAGCGTTTACTTCACTGAAGTCGGATGAATTAGAGGAGATGTGAGAGATCGCCACATTTCACTATCTCCCACTGACCGCTGAGCAAATCGGCACTTAATGGGGCTAATGGTGCGATCGCCAAAAATTCAGGTTCTATGAGCACCGTCTACACCGAGTCTGGTCAGTTTTACTCAGCGGCGTCTTGACCGTCGAGGCTATCGAGAATTTCCTCTCTGACATCGGGAACGCTAGGGCCTGAATTTTCTGCGGGGCCGCTTTCGGCAGGAGACGATTCAGTTGTTGACGGATCAGAACCCGTATCCCCTCCTGTCGTCGCATCATCTGTGGTATTGTCAGCAGCGTCTTGCTCAATAACAATTACTCTATTCCTTCTTCTTCTGGGAGGGGCCTCTGACTCTATTGCCTCTTCAGAAAGACTTTCAGCCGGTAAGTCACTTTGAGGTTGCAGTTCATTAGGCTGACTGCTGACCCCACAAATATCGACCAAATTGACGACCTGACCACTCGGCTTGACCATGTAGCAAATGCCTTGGGCCTTGACTGGACTCGCCCAAACTAATGCACTCATCACTAAATAAAAGCTGCCAACCGGTACGAGAAAGTTAGGTTTCATGAGCTGGTATCCCTGATATTTTTCAAACGAAGAGTATCAAATCATCCTGAGACACTTTGCCTTTGACTACTTCAAGAATAGCAGGGTTTAATTTTGACTTCTATCGGCTTCCCTTGACAGTGGTTATAGATAATTTGCTGTCTAAATTATAAAATGAGCCCCTTTTAGACTTTTTTGTAGATTCTTACCTGGCCTGCAAATAATATTTTCTGGACCAATGATGCTTCTAGACTCATCAAATTTGAATAAATTATTTTTGTCAGAGATTCTGAAACAGAGAATATAGCTGATAACTAGAATGACTGTAACTCCCTAAATCTATAAAACAGGTAGACTTGCCCCGTCAATTCAAAGGATTTAAAACATCTGATGAAACGATCTCAGTGAGTCTGAAATCTACAGCGCACGTTGTCGAGTTGCGTTGTTCTTAATGGCCCTCGAACAGAGCTTATTGAGGATATTCAAGACTGAGGCGATCGCCCCCATCAGATCACTCTCGAAATGTTGAAGCTTTCATAACTACTCTGCAAGCCTGCGAAAGTTCCCAATTGCCCCCATGCAGGGCTCGCTGACAACGCCGTTCAAAGGGCTGGACTCCTGCTCAGCCACTTTTGCGTGCTTCGTTGATCAAACCGTCGCGAAATACTGCCGCACGATATCGACGATGCGTTGAGCCGATCGCCCATCGCCAAAAGGATTCACCGCCTTGGCCATCGCATCGTAGGCGGTCTGAGAGTTAAGCAAGGTCAGGGCCGCCTCAGCGATCGCAGTGGCATCGGTGCCGACGAGCTTAGCAGTGCCCGCCGCGATCGCTTCGGGTCTTTCTGTTGTTTCGCGCAGCACCAACACCGGTTTGCCCAGGCCCGGGGCCTCTTCCTGCAAACCGCCCGAATCGGTCAGTAGCAAGGTACAGCGCTGCATGGCCCCAGCCAGCTGACCATAGTCCAACGGTTCCGTCAAAAATACGCGCGGGTGCTCGCCTAAGGCCGCAGTCAGCGGTTCACGCACGGTGGGGTTGCGGTGCAAGGGCAGCAGCAACGCCGTATCAGGACAAGCCTCCAGGATTTTGAGAAAGCCTTGAGCAATGTCCTGCAGCGGGGTGCCCCAGTTTTCGCGGCGGTGCACAGTTGAGAGCAGCACTCGCGAGGCTTGCCAATCGAGCCCGTCAATGTCGCAGGGTGGATTTTGGGCCGCTACCGCCAGCAACGCATCAATCACTGTGTTGCCCGTTTGATGGACTTCACCGACCACGCCAGACTTGGCTAGATGACTCACTGCAG
>CALCPB010000966.1 GCA_937897665.1 uncultured Halomicronema sp.
AACTAGGGATTTCAGAAACGGCACCGATTGCTTGATAAGCAGACGAAAGCGGCGTGGCACCCGCTCTGAAACAACTCGCGCCGCGCTTTGCACCGCCAACAACAGCCCATAGGCAATCGCGATCGTCCCCACCGCCTGCACCAGTGATTGAGTGCTGAGTTCTTTGAAGAGGTTCTGCAACTTGTCATCAGAGGGCAGCACTTCCTGAGCTATCATCCACCCGATATGAGCTGTAAAAGTCATGGTGACTAAGCCTTACCGATCAAAAAATTGTTGTTGCCCAGCTCGCTGCGCAGTTTAGGATAGTGCGCCGGATGCACGCTTAGCCATCGGCCTTGTTGCACAATTACCCCTGCTCGCTGCAAGACCTGCACCCGTGAGTGAATCGTGCGCTCATTTTCGCCCAGACTCAGCGCCAAATGCGAGCGCGTCATTAACCGATGAATGAGCAGCGAATGCAGCAGATACCGATCCATCACGGTCAGCGACGCCAGACTCGGCAAGCTGGGTCGTGTCGCCTGCAGCTCCGCCTGTTGCACTTCGGCCGGTAGCGTACCCTCAGCGGTTAAATCAGTTGCCTCGAGGCGCAACGATTGCAGCCACAACTGGGCAGCAATCGTGCTGGTGCCAGACGACAAGCTGGCTAAATTCGACCAGTGAGCCTCATTAGGACTAATTTGCAACGTTAAGTCCGCGTCTGGGCGCGACAGCGAAAACGCCATGAGCGATGCGAACCAGGTCTCTAGGTCTTCATCAGTGAGAGCTGGCAGACTCACTGTGTGCTCTAGGTAAGCATCGACTTGACACACTTTGCTCAAAAACGTCCAAGCCCATTGATTACAACCAAACACCCAAAACCGCGACGTATCCTGAGTGCTCAGCTGATGAAAATATTCGATACCTTCCCACCCTTGAATGCACCGAAGAAAACATTGCTACAAACTGGGAATCACTATCACCGTCGGCCTGTGCTCTTGCAGGTCAGTTGCAGTGATGGGGGCTGCGGGAGCTGCCTGTTCGTTGGCCTGTTCGGGCTCTAGCTCGCGTTGTAAATGACTAAGAATGCTGAGCGGGTCAGGAGGCCGACGATACGATCGCAGAAAAAACCGCACGTCACAGTCCAGCAAATAATCTTCTAGGCTGGCTTTAATAATTGCCGCGATCGCTTCCACCGGCTGGCTGAGAATGACCAAGCAGTTGCTAGTCGTCTCGGGATTCGCCTGCCAGGCCTTCAAAGCCTGCCGGGTCGCTTGCCGCACCGCCCGCTGATAGGGCTGGGGAACTGACAGAGCATTAAGCTTGAGCATCAGTTCTTGCTGCAGCCCAGCCGGCAACTCAGCCAAGCCTGAATCAGCCTCAGCGATCGCATAGTTAGACAACCAAGGCGGCAGTGCTCGCAACAGAGGAGGAATCAAAGAAGTCACAGACTGAATACTCGCAGCGTATCTCCGATCCTACGACTCGGGCGATCCGGCCCTGCACCGACTTGTTGAAATGTATTATCGCCAGGACACCATCTTCATGGCAGATTATGTCCTCACCAGAGTATATTAAGAAATAAGAAGAGCTTTTTCCGCTGCCGCGGGAGAGTTTCCTCATAGTGATGATTGCCAGGATGGTCTTCTATACCAGCAGACTATTCTGGCTTTTTTGTTGTTACTTCTCAGTGCCATGACCAGCAAAGAACAAGTTCAAAAGCATTTATCGCTCAGTTCAGATATCAAATTCACCCCTAATACGCCTGACAAAGCCAGTCAGGAAGCCCGCAAAGCTCGCATTATGGAGCATTTGCAGCGCAGCAAAGGTCAAAGATAAGCCATCGGGTTGACGGGGTTGCCGTTTTGCCGCACTTCAAAATGCAGGTGCGGGCCGGTCGACAGTCCGGTTGCGCCGATGGCGGCGATCGCCTGCCCCTGCGTTACGGCTTGCCCAACACTGACAAACAAACGACTGCTATGGGCGTAGAGGGTCGTAATGCCTCCCCCATGATCGACAATCACGGCGCGTCCATAGCCACCGTACCAGCCAGCATAAATGACACTGCCAGAATCAGCAGCGTAAATGGTCGTGCCTTGGGGAGCGCCAAAATCAACCCCGGCATGCAGCCGCGAAGTGCCCAAAATGGGATGGCGGCGATAGCCAAAACCGCTGGTAATGCGACCATTGACCGGAAAGACAAAAATCCCCGTGCCTCGCACCGCACCGCTCGCCGCCGCCACCCGCTCGCGAATCAAGGCCGCAATCTCTTCCGAATCGCGTACTAGCTGAGCCTGGGCCGCCTCTAGCGCCGCTTTGTCAGTTTGCAGTCGACCGATCAGCTGCTGCTGTTGGGTGGCTTCGGCTTCGTACTGCTGCTTTTTAGCCAACAATTCTTGCCGCAGCAAAGAGACCCGAGTTTTTTGCGATTCCACCACGGCGCGCTGATTTTTGATCTCATCGGCGCGCGCCTTGAGCTCACCGAGCACGTCACGATCGGCCGCATACACCCGCCGCAGCTGGTAGCGGCGCTCCAGAAACTCATTGAAATTTTCGCTCTGCAGCAAGACAGCCCACCCTTCACCCCCTTGCTGCCGCTGCAAAAACTGCAGTCGCCCAACCGCCGCTCGTCGCACTTCTTCATAGGCTGCTTCAGCCTTGAGCAGATCTTCCTCGAATGCTTTGAGCTCGCGCTCTGCCTTCTCAAGACGAAATTCTGTATCAGCAATTTGGTCTTCGGTGGCAACGATGGTGTTTTGTAGCGTGCTGAGGTTTTGCTCTGCCTGATTAGTTTGGCGCTCTAGCTGCTCAGTTTGTTGCTGCAGCTCTCGCTGCTTTTGGTCAACGGTTTTCTTTTGCTGCTGCAGCTCTTCGATCGACTGGGCGACGAGCTGCGGGCGATCGCGCGCCTGTACAGGCACTGTGGTGACCATGCCATAACAAAGGACGATCGCTAGGGCGAGGAGCAGACTACTCACCCACCAGCGCCACCAGCGCAATTGCCGAGTTTGTCGAATTCGAGCCGTCATGCTCACACCACCTCTGCTATCGACGGTATCTCTGGAGATACCGTCGACTCGTCAGAATTACCAAAGTCATGGCATTTTAGCCGCAAAGGGGCGATCGCGGCACCCTTGCATGCCCGCTCACGTCACTGCGACGCTGCCATTCGCTGCTGCCGCAACAGCCAAAGAAAACTCTAGATGTAGCGTAGCTGCGCTCAGAGTTTACTACATCTGGCATTAGTCGCCGACAATTGTGAATAATTACAAATTCAGACCGCGTCTTGAGGTTCAGGAGGTTGGCAGCGATCGCACGTCCCCATCACAGTCACTTCATAGCGATCAGGACGCAGACCCGGCCGCAGGGACGACTGCACTACCTCATGAAACGCTTCCCACGGGATATCTTCGATGTGACCACAACTGTGGCAGCGAAAATGATGATGCGGGTCAACATTGGCGTCATAGCGCACTACCCCTTCTTCTAGCAGTACTTGCCGTACCAAGCCCACCTCCCGCAGTGCCTGCAGAGAGTTGTAGATCGTCGCCTGAGAAGACACTGGCCCGGCTTGGTTGAGTTCTACCAACAACTGCTCAACCGTGGGATGATCAATCCGGTTCAGCAAGTTCTCATAGACCGCAAAACGCTGCGGCGTCACGCGCAGCCCATGCAGTTTGAGCCGACCAACAATTTCATTCGCAGACAAGGTAGTCATCGCAGTCGCTATCTTCTCGTGAGTCTCTTCTATCCTGACTGATTGCTGGGCGGAATCGCCACACACCCGACCTTCACCAAGATGATTGTTAAAAATAGTTGCTTGTTTTGTATTTTAGAACTATTCTGACTTAAGAGCCAGTCAATATTAATAGTTATTTAATAAAGGCTGCTCTCAATAAAGACTGTAGTTCTTGAGACACAATGAGGTTTTATGGCTGTTATTGAGCGTGCACCTAGCGTCGTATTCAAAACTCGGGTTCGCGACGAGTCGATTGGCGGCGAAAATCCGTTTCGCTGGCAAGATGTAACCACCGAAGAGATCTTTGGTGGCCAGCGAGTCGTACTGTTTTCTCTGCCAGGGGCGTTCACACCAACCTGTTCTTCTACTCACTTACCGCGTTACGAAGAGCTTTACGACGAAATTAAAGCTCAAGGTGTTGACAAGATTGTCTGCATTTCTGTCAATGATGCGTTCGTGATGTTCCAGTGGGGCAAGGCTCAGGGCGTCAAGAATGTGTTTTTACTGCCCGATGGTAGCGGTGAATTCACCCGCAAGATGGGCATGTTGGTTGACAAGTCCAACCTCGGCTTCGGCATGCGGTCTTGGCGCTATTCCGCTGTAATCGACGATGGCAAAATTGAGAAAATGTTTATCGAGCCTGATTTTGGCGACAACTGCCCCACCGACCCCTTTGAGGTCTCGGATGCTGACACGATGTTGGCCTACCTAAAGGGTGCCAAGTAGTTAGCCCTGTGATCAATTTGAGTCACTATGCAACTTGATCACACCAGCTGAATCACTCAAAAGGGAAGACCCCTGCGGTTTTCCCTTTTTGATCACTTTAAAGTTTGTCAGCGTTCCTGGAGCGCACCCAAGTTCCCCAGCGGCGCAACCGCGCTGCCAACAAAATAATTGAGGGGTCGGTACACTATATCTATCGTGCTCACTAGGGGTTGTCAGCAACAGCTAATGTCTGCATGGCAATGGTTTACGCCTTTAGCAGGGTGGGTGAAACGGACACCGTATGTGTGTTCGATCAGCTTCTGGGCATGAGCTGATGACGCGCTCTAATCGCTCGACAGCTTCAAGGCTGAAATCAAGCGTCATACGAAAAGACAGTATTTTAGATCGCTACAGATATTTTCTTTGAATCGCCTTTTGATGACATTGGATAAACGGGGGACAATTTCATGGCTTATGACTTTGATTTGTTTGTAATTGGAGCTGGCTCGGGCGGTATCTCTTCGGCTCGGCGAGCCGCTCAGTATGGTGCCAAGGTCGGCATTGCGGAATCTTGGACGCTCGGCGGCACCTGTGTAAATCGAGGGTGTGTGCCCAAGAAGCTGATGATGTACGCCTCTCAGTTTCCTGAGCAATATCACGCGGCCACCGGCTATGGCTGGGACGCGGTCGATAGCAAATTTAACTGGGGTCAGCTCATTAGTGCCGTTGGCAATGAGTTGCAGCGCCTCAACGGCATTTATCGCAACATGCTCGACAAATCGTCAGTGCAAGTCTTTCCCCACTACGCCAGCTTTTTAGATGCTCACACTCTGGAGGTAGGCGGTGAGAAGATCACCGCTGATAAGATCCTCATTGCCGTGGGGGGTACGCCCGCAATGCCGCCCATTCCAGGAATTGAGCATGCCATCACCTCAGACGATATCTTTCATCTCCCACAACAGCCCAAACATGCCGTGATTTTAGGCGGTGGCTACATTGGCTGTGAGTTTGCCTGCATTCTCAATGGTTTGGGCACCCAGGTCACTCAGGTGATTCGGGGAGAAAAGATTTTGCGGGGCTTTGACGAAGATATTCGCAATGAAATTCAAACCCAGATGATCGCCAATGGCATTCACGTCATGACGCAAACGGCGATCGAAAGCGTCGCCAAACATGATGATGGAGTTGATGTATGTGTGCTGACCGACGATAAGCGACAGCACATTATTGCCGATGTGGTGAGTTTAGCCGCATTAGGACGCAAGCCCAATATCGAGAAACTGGGGCTAGAAAACACTCAGGTTGAGTTGGCGGCGGGCGCGATCGCGGTCGATAAGTACAACACGACAACCGAACCCCATATCTTTGCCGTAGGCGATGTGACGGATAAGGTCAACCTGACCCCCGTGGCAATCTCAGAAGGGCGAGCCTTTGCTGACACCCAGTTTGGCGGCAACTCTCGCACCATGAGCTACGACAATATTCCGACGGCGGTGTTTACCTCGCCCGAAGCTGCCACTGTGGGCCTCACCGAGGCAGAGGCGAGCGAGCAATATGGCGAAGCGTGCATCAAAATCTACCGTTCCAAGTTCCGCCCCATGTTCTACACCATGCCCGATATGCAAATCAAAACGCTGATGAAGCTGATTGTTCACAGCGAGAGCGATCGCGTCCTCGGAGCACACATGGTGGGTGGCGATGCCGCTGAAATTATCCAAGGTGTGGCGATCGCCATCAAGACTGGAGCCACCAAGGCTGACTTTGACGCTACAGTCGGCATTCACCCCAGCGCGGCTGAAGAGTTTGTCACGATGCGCTAGGCACTGAAGTCAGTGTTGGCTGAATAGTCAGAGCAGAGATTAGCAAAAACAGGGCGTTCAATCCGAAACTTGAACGCCCTGTTTTTGCTGTGCCAACCCGTAGTCGGGTTGGCATGGTTCCGGTCTTCAAACACCGATGGGACTTCAGTGAGGATTATTAGGCACGCCCTGAAGTTGACTGGGCGCCTTGACCTGAAGGGGCACCTCAGTCTGCGCTGCCGCCAACC
>CALCPB010000967.1 GCA_937897665.1 uncultured Halomicronema sp.
GGCATCTTGGCAAGCTGATCAATTGCACCCAAACTGCCTATCAAAATGGTGATTAGGAGATGTCAGGCCCCTTGGGCGTCCGATCACTCAGCCAGGGCAGCGATTATCCTTTTACCTGTTTTTGCCGCTGTAGTGCTTCAAAGGCAGCTTGAAAGTGTTGGGGTTGAATGTGGATTTGGGACGGATCATCAGCACCAGAGGCGCGGTATTCGCGAATGGCTTCCAGGGCAGCTTGATTGCTGAGCAGCGCCAGATCGGCCCCATTCCAGCCTTCAGTTTGAGCCGCAATCGCCCCCAGATCAATCTCGGCTAACGGGCGATCGCTGTTATGCACTTGCAAGATTGACAACCGACTGGCCTCCGTCGGCAAATCCACCTCGATTTGCAGATCGAGGCGTCCGGCTCGCAGCAACGCGGGGTCGAGGGCGTTGCGGCGGTTGGTGGCTCCGACCAGCAGCACATCGGCGCAGTCTCGCAGGCCATCGAGTTCGGTGAGCAGCTGGCCGACGACGCGATCGCTCACCCCCGAATCACCCTGAAACTGGCCCCGCTCCGGCGCTAGCGTATCGATTTCGTCAATAAACACCACACAGGGCGATGCCTGCCGCGCTTTGGCAAACAGCTCGCGCACAGCCTGCTCTGCCGCGCCGACCCAGCGAGTCAGCAGTTCTGGCCCATTCACCGCGATAAAATTAGCGCGAGCCTGGGCGGCCACGGCTTTCGCCAATAGGGTTTTGCCGGTGCCGGGTGGTCCCCAGAGCAAAATACCGCGCGGCGCTTGGGCACCGGTTTGCTGATACAGCTCGGGATACAGCAGCACCCCTTCCACCGATTCTTGCAGAGTGCGTTTGGCGGTTTCCAGACCGCCGATATCTTCCCAGGCGATTTGCGGTGACTCCACCTCCACAGATCGCAGCACCGATGGCTTAATTTCTTTCAACGCCGCCGCAAAATCCGTTTGAGAAACATGCAGGTCGTCCGGCACCGGATCACTGAGGCTGGGTACCTGTCGCCGCAGGGCAAAATAGGCCGCTTTTTGACACAGCGCTTTCAGGTCGGCACCGACCATGCCGACGGCGACATCGGCGATCGCTGCCAAATTCACCGTGTTATCCAGCGGCATGTTGCGAGTCTGGATCTGTAAGATTTCCAGGCGACCCGTGCGATCCGGCACGCGGAACTGCACCTCGCGATCAAGCCGTCCCGGACGACGTAGGGCCGGGTCAATGTGATTGGGCTGATTCGTGGCGGCCAGCACCACCACCCCTGGAGTTTTGGCAAAACCATCCATCAGACTTAGCAGTTGGGCCACCAGCCGTTTTTCGACCTCGCCCTCCACCTTGCTGCGATCGGGGGCGAGACTGTCGATTTCATCAATAAAGACCAGACAGGGCGCTGACTTTGCGGCTTTTTCAAACACTTTTCGAAGCCGCCCTTCGGCCTCGCCGTAGTATTTGCCCATGATTTCGGGACCGACGATCGCGATATAGCTAACGCCTAACTCTTCCGCCAGTGATCGCGCCGTCAAGGTCTTGCCTGTTCCCGGTGGGCCGACTAACATGACACCTCGGGGCGGCTCTAGACCCAGTTGAGCCAACACTTCTGGTCGCTTCAGGGGAATTTCGACCAGTTCTCGCAGCTCTTGAATGACGGGAGTCAAGCCGCCCACATCTTTGAGTGAGGGATTGTTGGCTACCGTTTGAGTCGTTGATTGCTGGGCAGCACCAGACGCGCTCGGCGGGGCCGTAGTTGAAGCGTCATGGTCAGCGGCGGCTGTGGACTCTGCCGGTGGTGGCGTCACAATCACGTCGTCGTCACTCTCCTCGTCGCCCGCAGGCGTCCGGATGCGTGATACGCCAATGTCGTTGGGAATGTTGCCCTGGCGAGGAATGCTGCTCAGGCCACGGCTGTTGATGCGAATGTCGGTTTTCAGCTCACCGTTTTCGGCTTTTTCTTCCAGCGTTTTGGCCAGCTCTAGAAGTTGCTCAAAGCCTTTAAAGAAGTCATTCATGGAAACACTTAGATGCTCAACAGCGACACCGCTTTCTGACGTGACACCCAGCCAACAGCAGCAAGATCAGCGGGCGTATGCAGTCTAAAATGCCCACTTCTGCCAGACTGTTGGCAGCGCATCCCCAAGTTGTCATAAATGGTTGAACGGGGGCGATCGCCTCCAGGGTTGAGCAGGGTAGTGGCGATTACTCAGAGTATCGCAAGCAATAACGCGTCCAAGCGCCTATCTTCTATAGAAAAACTTGCTCCAGATTGTTGACTGATTCCCAGAAACCGGGTTCTTCAGGTGGGATATTTTTTATTTTGGATTACTCTCACCAGAAATTCAGACAGAGTCAGCCAAGGTCGGGGAGGGGCATTGGGTCTCGTTTGTCATCGCATATCGCGATCGCCTTGCCGGTTAGGGCTGGACAATGAGCCTAATTCCATTTCAGCCGGCAGGATCGAGCAAACTACTGCACACCGGTGCCATAGGCGATGATTTCGACCGCCACCACGCCATTGGGATTTTGACCACCCATTTCTGCCGTTTCAAGGCGCACATTGACGACTTGGCTGGCCCCCCATTTGATCGCGTCCTCTTTCATGCGCAGCATCGCTTCGCGGCGCCCCCGCTCAACCAAGGTTTCATACACGCTGATGCGGCCCCCAAAAAAGTTCATCCAGCCGGCGACAAAGGTTTTGAAATAATCTGAGGACACCACGACGCTGCCGACAAAGAGTTTGGCGCGATCGGCTTCAGGAATGGGCGTTTTAGCCCCAATGTTGATCACCGGGAGCTGGCGCGTGCGATATTCGCGATCGTGCAGATCAGCCAGGTGTTTTTTCTCAATGTGGCTGCCCGCAAAAAAGCCCACCAAAATCAGAATAAAGAAGATGCCTAAGGTTTCCATGGCTTAATCAATCTGTACGGCGGTGCCGTAGACGAAGAGTTCAGCCGCCCCTTGGGTCAGCGAAGAGGTAGCAAAACGAATGTTGACGCTCGCATTAGCGCCTTGTTTGCTGGCCTCTTGCATCATGCGCTGAGTTGCTTCGGCGCGGGCTTCTTGCAGCAGTTCGGTATACCCTTTAAGTTCACCACCCACCAGGTTTTTTAACCCGGCCATAAAATCGCGGCCAACGTTTTTAGCGCGCACGGTGCTGCCTTGCACGAGCCCCAAATGCTGCACGATGGTATGTCCTGGTACGCCTTCTAACGTGGTGAGTAGCATCCGGTTAGAGCGAGACAACGTAGGTCGATCATTCATAGGAGAGGGTCCTTTAATAAGGGGGAATAAACTTCATCTAAATTGAGAACGAGAGGTTCGACATTCGGTCAAGCTTCACCGCTAGCGTCACCTCTCCGGGATTCAATGGGAGGTTTAAGACTGTTCCGGGGCCTCTCCTTAGCCCTCCGGGCAATTTTTGCCAAAAGTTTAAGAAGAGGAGAGGTTGGTTCGGTCGCGGAAAACTAAGGTTCTCAAAGTCACGTGGTTTAGATCGGATAAAGGCGATCGCTGGTTGCATCCTAATCACTCAGTACGACACCGCCACGGTTCTGTAAGATTTTTTTGCTAAGCCCCAAAAAAGATTGTGAATACCACCGTCATGGAATCTATCTCTATTGGGTTGCGATTAGGATGCCAATTCAGCTATTCATCAGCTTAAGTAGAGGCGATTGGTGAGTTAACTGTACCTAATCAACAGCATCAGTCCTCTACGGTTATTCATTGCTTGTTCTCCCTGTTGCCTGCCGATTCCCCCCTATGCCTACCTGTATTGCCCTCATCGCCCACGATCGCAAAAAAGACAGCATGGTGGCGTTTGCCCACCGACACGATGCGTTGTTGAGCAAATATCATTTAATCGCCACCGGTACAACCGGCCAAAACGTGCTTCAAGCCACTGGCTTAGAAGTCGAGTGCTTGGCCTCTGGGCCGTTGGGCGGCGACACGCAAATAGCCGCCCGAGTGGTCACTGGTGACGTTGCTGCCGTGATCTTTTTAGTTGATCCGCTCCATGCCCAACCCCATGAACCGGATATCCGTGCGTTGCTGCGGGTTTGTGAAGTTTATGATGTGCCCCTCGCCACCAACGTTGCCACGGCCGCAGCGATCATGGTGCAGCTGCAAAAATCGCGGGTGGGGCACTTGATTTTTAACCCCGTCGCCGGCCAGGGCAACCCTGATCAAGATCTCGCCCTGATTCGCCGCGTCTTAGAGCCGCAGGTGCAACTCAACGTAATTTTCACCAATGCGGAAGAGGATCCAGCAGATCAAGCAAAGGTCGCAATCGCCGACGGGGCTGACCTGATTATTGCCTCAGGCGGCGATGGCACCATTTCAGCGGTGGCTGGCAGCGTTATTCACACAGGCATTCCCCTCGGGGTGATTCCGCGCGGCACCGCCAACGCCTTTGCCGTCGCCATGGGCATTCCCACAGATATTCAGGCCGCCTGCGAAACGATTTTGGCTAATACGCCCTGTGTGGTAGACGCGGCTCGCTGCAACGACACGCCCTATATTTTGCTGGCGGGCATCGGCTTCGAAGCTGAAATGGTCGATCGCGCTGACCGTGAACTGAAGAACCGGCTGGGCGTTTTAGCCTACATGTTTGCCGGAGTTCAGCAGTTTCAAGAGCAAACTGCCTTTGATGCGGTAATCGAGATTGAGGGCGAACCGATCAACGTCCAAACCGGCACGATTACCGTGGCCAATGCGGCCCCGACGACCTCCGTGTTGGCCCAAGGGTTTGGGCAGGTGATTGTGGATGACGGCTTGCTTGATGTCACCATCGCCACGCCTGAAAATCGTTTTCAGGGGTTCAATGCCCTCACCAGTCTGTTTGCCTCAGCCCTCGTTAACATCCCCACCCAGCGCGAAGATATCATTCGCCTTCGCACTCATAAATTGAAAATTACGACGAACCCCATTCAAAAGGTGGTGATCGATGGCGAAATTGTCAGTCCTGAAGTGCTGGAGTTTGAGTGTCTATCCAAATCGCTGACTGTGCTGGCCCCACTCGCTGCTCGCCGCCCCTTGGCAACGGCCTCTCAAGTCGATGACCCAGACGAGGAACCGTTAGAGGAGTTGCCCGCATCTGAGATGGCTGGAGGAGAATGACTGACAACCATGATGCGATCGCGATGACAAATTGAGACCGCCGCCCACATGCAATCTCAAAGTTCTGGTTGACGTCTCCGAATTCCGCTGGTAGCTTTAGGAAAAGACCTGAAACTTTTCGAGACAGTCATGGTTTTTAGCACGCAGCGATTTTATTTTTGGCACTTTAAGAGGGTTCACCAGCGGTGAGTTTAGCTTTTGCTGAAATCCTCTGGTGAACCGCAAGCTAAGCTCTGCGGTTTTCGTGTTTTAAAGGCAGTTTTGAGTTACCCACCATGCAGTATTCCGCTCCGGCCAACTGGTTTTACCACTTTTTCTTTTTCACTGGGACACGCTCCGGGTGACTAGGCTGTTATGCCCAGCAAACCCCCCGGAGCGCTCAGCGCCTCGGGGGTTTTTAATTGCCCATTCAAAGCCCTGTCGCTTTCCTTCACTTGATTCGTCCAAGCCCACCACTCAACTTTTTATTAGGAATTCAACCCATGCAAGACGCTAAGCTCATCGCCAAATCTCACGACGCTCATCGTTCTGTCATTGCTCTCAATGATCAGGTCACAGTGGGGGGCGACGATCTACTCATTATCGGTGGTCCCTGTTCGGTCGAGAGTCTAGAGCAAATGGAAACCATCGCCGATCGCTTGGGCCACAGAAGTGTTCAGGCTTTGCGGGGGGGCGTTTACAAACCCCGCACGTCGCCCTACGCATTCCAAGGGGTGGGTGAGTCCGGTCTGGCCATTTTGGATCGAGTACGGCAGCGCTATCAATTGCCCGTGATCACTGAGGTCATGGCCATTCATCAGATTGAGGCGATTGCCGCCCATGCTGACGTGTTGCAGGTAGGCAGTCGCAACATGCAAAACTTTGACCTGCTCAAGGCTCTCGGGGAAATTGATCGCCCTGTAGTGCTCAAGCGCGGGCTCGCCGCCACTGTGCAAGAGTTTGTCATGGCAGCAGAATACATCGCTAGCCACGGCAATACCCACGTTATTTTGTGTGAGCGCGGCATTCGCAGCTTCGACAATTACACTCGCAACGTACTCGATTTAGGGGCAGTCGTGGCGCTTAAGCAGCTGACTCACCTCCCGGTCATTGCCGACCCGAGTCACGCAGCGGGCAAACGGGAACTGGTCGCGAGCTTGGCCCGAGCGGCGATCGCAGCGGGGGCCGATGGCATCATGGTCGAATGCCATCCGGTGCCGGACGAATCGATTTCGGATGCTCGCCAAACCCTATCGCTCGACACCATGGCCAATTTAGTCGAGAGCCTCCGACCAATTGCCGCCGCAGTGGGTCGCACGATTCCCACCCCTCGGGTCGCCGCCCAACCGGCGTTCGTCTAAGCGGGA
>CALCPB010000968.1 GCA_937897665.1 uncultured Halomicronema sp.
GAAACAATTCCGCAGATCATCATGGCGGGCGTGGTGGTAGTCGTGGCCTATGTGGTGGGGCGCTTTGTGGGCGACCTAGTGACGAGCCTGCTCCGCTCGGTTGGGTTTGACAACATTTTCAGTATTTTGGGGCTGCCGGAACTGACGACCACGCCGTCGACCACGATCTATCCGGATGCGGCTCCTGGGGTTGGTACTCAGCCTGATGTCTATCCGACCGGTCAGCCCGAAGTCCGGGTAGAAGAGGCCGGGCGCTCTCCTGCTGATATTGCTGGACTGGTAACTCTCGTTGCCATCGTGCTGTTTGGGGCCATTACCGCTACCGAAATTCTTGGCTTTGCGACGTTGACGCAAATCGTGCAGGCAATCTTGCGGATTTCGGCGCGCGTGCTGAGCGGCTTGGTGGTGTTTGCGGTGGGTCTCTATTTCGCTAACCTGGCATTCCGCTTGATTCGCAGTATGGGTGGGCGCCAAGCCAACTTCTTGGCGCAGGCGGCCCGCATTGCCATCATTACCTTGGTGGGCGCGATGGGTCTGCAGCAGATGGGCGTCGCCACTGACATTGTCAATCTGGCCTTTGGTCTGCTGTTGGGGGCCATCTCTGTGGCGATCGCGATCGCCTTTGGGTTGGGGGGCCGTGACCTGGCAGCTGAGCAAATGCGCGAATGGTTAAACGCCTTTAAGCAGCGTTAACGCGATTCATCCAATGCCTTATCCCAAAGCCCTCTCGTTGGTTCGCTAACGGGGGGCTTTGGTGATCAAGGTCGCGCGCTGGGGCGAGCGTCTCGCAAACTGCCATTTGATTCGGCCAACGACAAGTTGCGGCAATCCTCACTTAGCAAGACTTTGAGTTCTGCTTTCAGCCTTCATCCGTTGGCTCTATCCCTGAATGCTGCCGAGGGCTCGACCAGACCAGCGCTATAGTGTCTACACCGCTAATCTTCAAGTTCTTGGGTAAGCCCGCTATGAACAGTGACGACATCGCTCGCTATATTGAGCAGACTGACAGTCTCTCCAAACCTTGGATGGTGATTCAGTGGCGCTTGCAAAAGCTGCGGGAACGCAAATCCACGATGGCACCCGAGACCTACCTCAAAGAGTTGTCAGAGCTACACGAGTCACTGATGAAGTTGGGGGAATGGTGGAAGGGACAGGAAAACGAAGTCTTTTAGAGAAGATGTCCCGTATCCGGTCGCAGGAGTCTTCCAAGCTGCAAGCCAGCGCGCCAATAAGGGATTAGATAGCTTGGCATGAAGGTCGCTAACGGATTTTTGGCCGCGGACTCCCAGTCGCCGGTGTCATCTATCAACAACGACGCAGATTGCTTCGCAAATAGTCAGTTGTTCACCACGCCACAGTGCTTCCATTGCCGGAGTGATAGTCTAGGCCATCCGCTATGGGCTGATGCCCTTTTGTTGGATTGGGTGAACTCCATTGTTGGCAGTCGCTAACAAGCTTCGAGTCGGCATCATTCAGTGGTGGGGCGATCGCGCACGGATTTCTTAATATGCTGTCATCTTCTGAGTTCACCTCAAATAATCACCCACCACGGCTGTTAGACCGAGAACTCAGCTGGATTGCCTTTAACCGGCGCTTGATTTATGACCTTGCTGACACCACCCAACCGCCGTTGAGCCGTTTGCTCAGGCTGGCTCAAGCGGCCGCAGCGCTGGACGAATATTTTATGGTGCGTGTCCCGCTATTAAAAACTGCTCACGGCCCCGTTGCGATCGCCGATCATCCCGATTCTTTGCAGCATATTCGCCCTTATTTGCGGGCGCTTGTGGCCCGGCAGCAGGCTCACTTTATCTATAACTTAAAGCCCTGTTTGGGACAGCACGGCGTGCATTTAGTGAACTACGCTGCCCTAAGCGATCGCCAACAGCAGCACGGCTATCAACGCTTTGAAGACGAAGTGGTGCCGGTGTTGACGGCCTTGATTACATCCCCTCTCAAACCGACGCCTGACTTTTCTAACCTCAGTTTGCATCTAGCCGTTTGGCTAGAAACTGGCCAAGGCGACCAGTTGGGCTGGGTCAAGCTGCCGCGTGTGCTGCCGCGCTTTATCATCCTGTCGGGCACTGGGGCCACCGAGTGGGTAGCCACGCCGCTAGAGCAGGTGATTGCGGCTCATCTGCCCGCACTATATCCTAAATATCAGGTGCGCGGCTGTTTTCCCTTTCGCGTCACGCGCAGCGCCAACCTGGGCACCCTCGATTCCGAAACTGCCAACCTGCTGGAGATGATTCAAGAGAGCCTGCAGCAGCGGCAGCAGCAGGGGCGTCCCGTGCGCTTAGAAGTGTCGAAAACCATGCCCGATTGGGTGAGATCGCACTTGACCACCAACCTGCAGCTTGGCCCTGCCGATACCTACCAGCTCCACGGCTGGTCGGGGCTCAGTGACCTCAAAGAGCTGGCTCGCATTCCCCGACCGGACCTCTTTGTGCCGACCTGGCAGCCTGTGGTTCCCGCCGCCTTAGTGACTCAGCCCAAGCCGGTGATGCGGTCATGGGCCGCTGCCCCTGAACCTACCCAAGATTTGCTGGCGACGATCGCTCAACGCGATCTGCTGCTGCATTTTCCCTATCACTCATTTGCGGCCACGGTCGAAAGCTTCGTGGCTCAGGCCGCGCTCGATCCGGCGGTGCTAGCCATCAAGATGACCCTCTATCGCACCGCTGTTGATGCCCCGATAGTGCGATCGCTGATGGCCGCCGCCAAAACCGGCAAGCAAATTGTCGTGCTGGTCGAACTGACCGCGCCCCTCGATGAGGCCATCAATATTCACTGGGCCAAACGCTTAGAAAAAGCCGGAGCCCATGTGGTGTATGGCGTGGTAGGATTTCGGACCCATACCAATCTGGTGCTCGTGGCCCGCCGCGAAAAGCAGCAGATTCGTCAGTATGCCTACCTGGGTACAGGCGATTATCTGCCCGATCGCCCGCAACCCTACGAAGACCTCGGCCTGCTCACCAGCCGAGCCGACATTGGCGTCGATTTGAGCCATTTATTTAACTTTTTGACCGGCTGCTCGCGTCAGGTCGATTACACCACGCTGATGGTGGCACCGGGCCAGCTCAAGCAACAGCTCACCCGGCTAATCGAGCGCGAAGCGCACCATGCTCGCCAGGGGCAGCCCGCGCGGCTGATGGCCAAACTCAATTTACTGGCAGATCCTGACATTATTGAGGCGCTGTACGAAGCGGCGGCAGCGGGGGTCGAGATCGATCTGATTGTTCGCAGTATCTGTCGCCTGCGACCGGGCGTGCCGGGTCGCAGCGATCGCATTCGCGTCGTCAGCATTTTGGGCGAGTATGTCGAACACAGTCGCATCCTTTACTGTCAAAATGCGGGACAGCCCGAAGCATGGATTGGGACTGCCGACTGGACGCCTCGGGGGCTGAATCAACGGATCGAAGTGATGGTGCCAATCGATGCCCCAGAGCTGATTACCGATCTGCATCAGCGCCTTGAGTGCCTGTTAACTGATACCCAAAATAGCTGGCACCTGCAGTCCAACGGGCAATACATTCGCCCGTCCTTGCCGCCTGACACACCGCGGCGATCGGCGCAGGAAACCTTCCGGCAGCTGGCCCAACGCTCAGGCCATCGCGTTACTCATGCTCAGCCGCAGTGAGTCCGTTTGCCTCATTGACCACACAAGGACGGGAGACGGGGGGCAGTGAGGAGTGAATAACCGGATCGCGAGAGGACATCCCCTTGAGCGACAGCATCAGTCAGCTCATGGCATCTGGTGAGTCTGCTGGCGGGGGATTGACCGCTGCATACAGCGCTGAATAATCTTGATCGGCTAACCCTTGGGCGATCGCCTGCTCGACGAGCGTTGCGACACTGTCTGCCACCGTGGGGACGATGCCTGCCGTCGTGGCGGCTTGAGAAAACAGCCGCATATCTTTCAGCAAGTGCTTGGTGGGAAAGTTGGGATGGTCAAAGTTGCGATCGCACATGCGGCTCAACTTTTTATCGAATGTTGGTGCGTACAGGGCACTATGACGCACAATTTCCATAAACTGATCGACCGCGATCGCTTCGCGCTGCACGAGAGCTAAGCTTTGGGCAAAGGCTGCAGTCAGTGAGCCAATCAGTTGATTCATTGCTAGCTTCACCGCTGCCCCGGCCCCCACTGGCCCGATGTGGGTGATCTGATTGCCCAAACACTGCAGCAGCGGTTGCCACTGCTTGAACTGAGCCGCTGTACTACCCACCATGACAATCAAACTCCCCGTTTTGACTTGAGGAATGCTGCCCAGCACCGGAGCCTCTAGATAAGCGCCCCCGGCAGCGGTCACCTGCGCCAGGAGATGCCGACTTTCATTCGGCGCAATGGTGCCCATCTGAATAACGGTGTGGTTTGCCAGAGCGGCCGCAGCCGTTGGGGTGAGTAGCGTCTCGGCGATCGCGGTCGCGTCTGCCAGCATCAAAATTGTGCAGTCAGTGGACTGCAGGACTTCCCCTGCCGTGCACTTCGCGACGATGCCGCTAGCCGTCAACGGCTGCAGCTTGGTCGCTGCCCGGTTGTAAACCACCACCTCATGGCCACAGGCTTGTAGCTGCAGCGCCATCGGCGCGCCCATTAGTCCCGTTCCTAAAATCCCAACTTTCACATCTTTTCCCCAGTTTATTGGCGTTTCTCACAGAATCTGGCCGACTTTTCCCCAGGTTGGGCAGTAATTTGTCATCGATCGCACCAATAATCACATGAACGCGGCCCAGGCGAGCGGCCACTCTGAGCGGGGCATCATGGCAGATAATTTATGGTTAAAAGCCGTTGCCCACGGTGTCAGGTGAGCACCCCGCCGGCAACTTGGTCAAAGCGAGCGTTTTGCCAAGAGCGCCGCGCCCTCGGTGGGCTGCGGAACTGGCCACCCTTGGCCCTTGAGCCAATTGGTTAAAAAGTGATCCAGCCACTGGTCAACGTGAGCACCATGCTGGTGATGCTGCTGAAAATGCTGCTCGCGGGGCTGAGCCCCCAGTCGCTGCAGCTGGTCAGCACCTCGGGTTGTCCAGTCGGCAATCAGGGCCGTCGTCATTTCAGGATGAAACTGTAGGCCAAACACCGTCTCACCATAGACAAACGCCTGGTGCGGAAACGTCTCCCCCGTCGCCAGCTCTACGGCCCCTGCCGGTAAAGTGAACCCTTCACTATGCCACTGGTAAACGCTCATCGGGGTTGGGATGTAAGGAGCGCCCGCCGCCGTTGGGCGTAGCTCACCATAGCCAATTTCGCTAATGCCGGCGGCGTGAGGCGAAACCTCAGCCCCCAATACTCGGGCCAATAGCTGCGCTCCCAGGCAAATGCCTAAGTAAGGTTGGCCCGAGGCGAGGGCGATCGCAATCCAGTCTAATTCGGTGCGAATAAAGGGCAGAGTCTCGTCATCATTGGCACTCATCGGCCCGCCAAATATCACGGCACCGGCATGCTGCGCCATCGTCGGCGGCAGCTCATCGCCCAAAGCCGGACAGCGAATATCGAGGGAGTAACCGTACGATCGCAGCTTCTCGCCCACTAAACCAGGATCTGAGGTGGGTTGGTGAACGATGACTAAAATTGGGTTCATGCGCCTCAACACCCGACGTTGCCTCAAGGGTTCCACCTACTGTAGCAGCCCTATTCTGCCGCTGTAGCAAAATCAAAAGAACCATGCAGCTGCAGAATTGTGTCTTTAGTCGCCACAGAAGCGTCATTGAAATAGGAGACGATCTTCGCAGTTTGGCCGGTCTCGTACCCGACGAAAGTAATCATTTGCTCAGAAAATTCGCCCGGCAGGTCGATAATCCACAGCCGTAGGGCTTCGTTGTTTCCCACTGCGGCTAGGCCATACTGATCGATGATGTAACCCTGCTCATTGGCCTGGCTGATCAAGCTATCCAGTTCTCGTTCAACGTAGGTCGTGGGGGGTTCATTCACCAGGGTGCCTTCTGTTTTAATGTCAGTCACCTGGGGAGGTGGCCCGTCGGCACTGTAGCTGGTGATGGTCACTGCCTGCCCGGTGTCATCTTCCTGTACCAACCAGCCCGCCGGAATTTCGATCGAAAAGCGATCAACGAGGCGGTAGGTCTCAAAGCTTTCAAGGTTAGCGTCTTCCACCACGGCGGGAGCGGCGGCCGGTGACTCCTCCGCTGGGATGGCAGGGGGCGTTTGAGCGATCGCGACGCCAGCACTCAAGGCCCAAATGCCGATAGCCACCATGTGGCGTCTCACCTGATCAGATCTGCTCACGCTTACCTCTCCTGGTCATTGCTAATAGAATCGGCCATTGCTCACCAAGCCTGACCCACGGCTGCACTGGGGCAGTTTGACATCCCCATCAGGGACCTGCAGGCAAATCATATCTTGAGGACAGACAATTTGCCGTCAGCATTTGGGAGGTCGCATGCCCGCCGCGCCGGAGGCGATTGTTGAACAACTCTCTGGCCTCATATCTTGGCATCTTACCCGCATCCAGACCAGCACAGTTTGGCCGCGACTTGCTCGCCACGATGAGGAGCCCACTTGGTCGCCTTGGTTCAGAGACTCAGCATCGCCCCCAGCGGCCGCGAGTGGTGACTCGCTGACGGGGCGGCGTTTCTCTGGGGATGTGCACTGCGGGGCCGTTAGCGGCGCTCGCCTAGTCAGAAGACTCCAGAAATCCCTCTTCTAAGAACGCTTCCAGGACAGAGCTATCGGATTGAATTTGCTCAACAACCGGCCCAATTTTGTCAGTTTCCAGCACGATGGCATTAGTGGGAAACGCCTGCAAGATTTCTAACGCGCTGACCTGATTATCAGAGGCCGAAGCGACCACCGCATCGCGCAGATAGACCCAGCTGGGAGAAGATGACGAGTCAGTCATCTTGATTGTGGTGCCCAATAGCTGAAAAAAGCTCTCGCCCGCAAAGGTTTGACTGGCCTCACTCAAAAGTGAGCTGTCAACAGCGACTTCTGTGGTCAACGCCTCGATCGCGGTGGCTTCATCGACGTCAATGACGTTCAAAAAAGTTGCTAAGTTTTGCGAGGGCTGTCCCGTTTCGGAAAAGGCCGCCAAGTCACTAACTAGCAGGCTCCCAAACTGAAACCCTCGGTATGACAGCCGCACTTCTTCTAAAGCGCTGGCGTTAGAGAAGGGCAAAAAGACGCTGCCGACGCCTAGTATCAGGCCGCTGAGGGAGAGAACCGGATGCCGCCAGTATGGGCGCTGACGGCGAGGGCGATCGCCCGTTGAATGATTGGCAAAAAGAGCGATCGAGGGATAACGCATCAGACAGTTCCAGAAAAATAATGTAGATCTCAAAACGGGGGTTGGGCTAAACTCAACAGACGGCATACTTGTCTCCAATGTGCCCAGGCTGATGG
>CALCPB010000969.1 GCA_937897665.1 uncultured Halomicronema sp.
ATGAAATGGCCCCAGTTCTGCCTCTGCCTGTTGCAACGCCGCATTCAGATGGGCGGCATCTGAGATATCCAGACTGAGTACCTGACCCTCGCCCCCCGCCGGGAGCTGGGGTCGTGCTGTCCCCAAATCACCAATCAACAGCAGTTTGGCCTGCCAGTGCTCCGCTAATCCTTCCGCCCAAACTTGACCCAGCCCCTGCTCCAGATCGCCCAAAATCAGGTAAGTGCCGCCCTGCCGCAGTCGTCTGACAGATGGCTGGGCGCTCGGGGGCAGCGATCGCGGCTGATAGGTTTGCTGCCAGCGATGGCGACCCCGACAGGCCACCGTCAAGGTGTCAGCCGGGGCAATCAGGGTTTGCCAGAGTGGGTCTAGGTCGTTATGGGTGATTGGTTGTTGGTTATAGGTTTGCTGTAGGTCTATCAAACGACAGCCTAGATGGGGATATTCTTGGTTGATGACGGGGGCAATGCCCGCGATCGCGGCCTGCATCGGCTGCAGAGCTTCTGTACCGACCACGTCGTACAGACCGGATGTGACCATGGTCAGTTGACAAGGATTCTGGGGCGACTGGGCTGTGAGGGCATTAATCAACCCGGTTAAGGTCACGACCGACTCAAAGGCTGCCTGGGGATTTTCAGTGGCTTCCAGGCTCCACAGGTAAACGATTTGCGTAGGCTGTAGCTCTCGTAGGTGCAGATCTTCCAACAGCAGAGCATAATCTTGGGCCTGTTCAGGGTTAAGGGCAAATTGCCGATAGCCGGTTTGGCCAAAGGCATCACCAACGCCCACCATAATCACGTCTTGTCCGGCCTGCTCTAGCCGCTGGATCAGTTGGGTGCCCAGGCCATGACTATCAGTCAACAGCAGCCAACAGTGACGATCCTCCAGCACCGATGGGGATGACGATGGCAAGCACCGCTGCCAGGTGGGTTGGTAAAACCAATCGGCCAGATCGGCCTTCAGCCCCACCTGACTGGTTTTGGGAGACTGGGCCAACGGCAGGCCGTCTGGCTCAACCCAGTATCGCTGCGGCTCAAAGGGATAAGTCGGCAATGGCACCCGCCGCTGGGGATTCTGATGCAGCTGTGGCCAATTTACCCGGATGCCCTGCAGCCAGAGCTGACCCAACGTTTCTAGCAGATGAGCTGGTGCCGATTGAGGCGACTTGGGATGAGGCAAAGACGACAGAATCACTGAGGTGGGTGTCTGCATCTTGCCAACGTTAATGCTAGTCGAAGTTGGCCCCCCTAGCCCCCCAATGTTGGGGGGGATATCTGATTGAAGTCCCCCAGCATTGGGGGATTTAGGGGGCAATGCCACCGCATCGGCTCGCTTAGCCAGGGTGCTCAGAGTCGTCCCTGGCCCCACCTCCAGCAGCATCGCACTCATCTCACGCCGCACTGTCTCCAGACCCGCTGCAAACTGTACCGGCTGCCGCGCCTGCTGCACCCAATAATCCGGGTTGGTCGCGGCCTCCGACGTGATCCAGGTACCGGTGACATTAGAGATAAACGGGATTTGGGGCGGCTGCAACGCTACCTGCTGCACCGCTAGACGATACGGCTCCAGCATGGGCTCCATCAGCGGCGAATGAAACCCGTGAGAGGTTTGTAGCCGTTGACAAGGGATATTTTTGGCGTCTAAAAGCGACTGCAAAGCAGCGATCGCCCTTTCAGACCCCGACACTGCAAACAGCTCTGGACCGTTTACCGCCGCAATAACGATATCTTCGGATAGCAGCGGTTGCAATTCCGTCTCAGGGAGAGCCACGGACACCATCGCCCCGGTGGGACACTGCTGCATCAGTCGGCCACGCAATACCACTAGCTGAAGCCCCTCCTCCAGCGAAAACACGCCAGCAAGACAGGCCGCTACGTATTCTCCCAAGCTATGACTCATGAACGCTTCAGGACGAAGTCCCCAAGAGAGCCAGAGTTGGGCCAGGGCGTATTCGACGGCGAAGAGGGCAGGTTGAGCATAGGCCGTTTGGTGGAGAAGTAGTTCGTTCTTGGCTATTCGTTCTTGGCTATTCGTTCTTGGGTCTGCCTCCCTATTTCCTGTTCCCTGTTCCCCAGTCCCTTCTGCCTTCTTCCCATAGAGCACTGCCAATAGGTCAATCCCTTCTGCTGCCAGGATGGCCGTGCACTGATCTAAGGTGGCGCGAAAGACGGGCGCTTGGTCATAAAGCTGCTGGGCCATGCCGGGATGTTGGCTACCTTGGCCAGGGAACATGAAGACCAACGGTGACCTACTTTCGGGGGCGGCATAGGTGAAACAGTTGCCTGATTGGAGCTGAGCGATCGCATCCAACCGAGATCGACACACTAAACTGCGGCGATGATTGAATGGTCGCCGCCCTACCTGCAAGGAGTAAGCAATATCCGCTAAATCTGGTTGCGGCTGTCGCTCTAAGTAAGCTGTCAGATTAGCCGTAGCGGCCTCCAAAGCCGCCTCTGACTTCGCCGAAAGCAACAGCAGTTGGGCAGGCAAATCGATGTCTGTTTCTTGCCGTTGGTCATGGGTTATGGGTGGTTGGCTATTCGTGGCTAGTTCTTCTCTGTTCCCTGTTCCCTGCTCCCTGTTCCCTTTCCCCTCCGGCCCTTCCTCCAGCACCACATGCACATTCGTGCCGCCAATGCCAAAGGAGCTGACTCCGGCACGGCGCGGCTGAGGGCTACTAGGCCAGTCGGTTAGCACGGTATTGACGTAGAAGGGACTGCGCTCAAAGTCGATCTGCGGATTGGGCTGTTGGAAGTGCAGGCTGGGTGGAATTTGCTGGTGCTTCAGGGCGAGGACGGTTTTGATCAGGCTGGCGATACCGGCGGCGGCATCCAGGTGGCCAATATTGGTCTTCACTGAGCCGATCGCACAAAAGCCTGGCTGCTCGGTCTCTTGCCGAAACGCCAGAGTAAGAGCAGCAATTTCGATGGGGTCGCCCAAAGCGGTGCCCGTACCGTGCGCTTCAATGTAAGTGATGGAATCGGGGGCCACTTCCGCCATGAGTTGGGCCGAGCGAATCACCGCTGCCTGACTATCGATCCGGGGGGCAGTGTAGCTGACCTTCATCGCCCCGTCGTTATTGACGGCTGAACCTTTGATCACCGCATCAATCGTGTCGCCGTCCTCTAGGGCATCTTCCAAGCGCTTGAGCACCACGATACCGACGCCGTTACCGCCCACCGTGCCCTGAGCCTGAGCATCAAAGGCGCGACAGTGACCATCATGAGAATAGATGCCACCTGCTTGGTAACGGTAGCCCTGCTGTTTTGACACGGCTACGCCCCCTGCTAGCGCGATGTCGCACTCGCCACTGAGTAAGCTTTGGCAGGCCGTATGTACCGCTACCAATGATGAAGAGCAGGCTGTTTGAATGTCGAGGCTGGGGCCTTGCAGATTCAGCTTGTAGGAAACTCGCGTGGTGAGAAAGTCTTTATCGCTGGCCAGAAATAGCTAGTAGGGGCTGATCGACTCACGGATACGGACATTGGCGTAGAGGTTAAACAGATAACCATTCATGCCAGCTCCGCCATAAACGCCAACGCTGCCGTCATAAGATTCGGTGTCGTATCCCGCCGTTTCCAGGGCTTCCCAAGCACATTGCAGAAACAGACGCTGCTGGGGATCGAGTAATTCAGCTTCACGGGGACTGTAGCCAAAGAAGGCGGCGTCAAACTGATCTACTCCCGCCAAAACCCCCCCCGCATTGACATACTGCGGATCGTTGAGCAGACTTTCATCCACGCCTTGTTGGCGAAGAGTCTGGGCATCAAGGTGAGCGATCGCCTCTCTCCCCTCCCGCAGCAGTTCCCAAAACTCATCTACTGAGGCCGCTCCCGGAAACCGCCCCGCCATGCCGATAATGGCAATCTCTAATCCTGTGGTGTGGTTTGACATGACCGTTTCCTTATCCATGCTGTCTGCCTCCCGCTGGCTGCTGGGGTTGGCGCTGGCGCTGCTGACGGCGTTGCTGTAGTCGCTGCTTACCCGCCGCTAATTCCGGAGCGCGATCGCTGACCGGCCCCGCCGACGAACGCGATCGCAAATGCGCCGCCAACGTATTCACCGTGGGATAGCGAAACAGATCTACCAAGGGAATCTCAACTGCCTGCTGCTGCAACTGACCGTGAACCCGTACCATCAGCAGTGAATGTCCGCCCAAATCGAAGAAGTTGTCGTGTAGCCCCACCTGCTCCTGGCCAAGTACCGATTGCCAGATGGCCGCGATCGCCTTTTCGACCTGGGTTCGTGGCAAAGCCAGCGGTTCGGGCTGTAGTGAACTTTCTGGTGTGGGCAGGGCGTTGCGATCGACTTTGCCATTAGGCGTCAGCGGCAGGGCATCGAGCACGACGAATTGAGTCGGCACCATGTAAGTGGGAAGGTGCGGAGAGAGGACTTGGGGGAGTGAATGAGGGGATGAGGGGATGGGGGGAGTGGGGGAGTTTGGAGTTTGGAGTTCTGAATTCAAAATTGATAATTCAAAATTCAAAACTATATAGGCAACCAACTGGGGCTCACTAGTGTTGTCTTCTCGCAGCACGACCACCGCTTGTTTCACATCAGGATGTTGGGTGAGGACGGCTTCGATTTCGCCCAGTTCGATGCGGAAGCCGCGCAGTTTGACTTGATGGTCAAGACGACCCAGGTATTCCAGGGTGCCGTCTTCGCGGATGCGGACGCGATCGCCGGTTTTATACAGTACCGGCCCGGTCGGGGCGCAGGACTCTGCGTCCCATGCAAGATCTTGATGATCAGGCAAAGATGCGGCATTGGGCGTACTACCGTCTGCCCTTACGGCAGAAAACGGATTTGCCACAAACCGTTCTGCTGTCAAATCCTGCCGCTGCCAGTAGCCCGAACTCAAACCCAGA
>CALCPB010000970.1 GCA_937897665.1 uncultured Halomicronema sp.
GGTCGATATTTGCGCACTAGCACCAGTCCCGCGGCGACAGTGACGCCCATAATCAGCAGAGCCACCAGCAGGGCCACCAAGGCCAGCGGTGGACTGTAGTAAAACAGCAGCCCCAGGTTGAGCAGTGAAAACGCACCGGCAAAAATGCCCTGCAGCGCCGAACCGCTGAGTTTACGGCGAATGGCGCTGATGCTGGAAACCCGTGAGTTGAGATCCCCGGTGGCGTATTGCCGAAAGAAAGAAGTCCGCAGCGTCAGCAGCCGATCCCAGCCGGCGTCCTGCAGTTTGGCATCCGTTCCCGTGTCGTCCCGCTATCTTGCGTTCGGCTGGGTCATCCTTAAACACCATGTCCCTAATGCCGCGGCCAAAAGGCCCAGGCCAATTTGCACCAGCAGGGCACGATCGCCGTAGGGCACGACCGTATCAACGAGGGCGGCAGTGGCTTGGGGCACCAACATGCCAATCAGCGTGGCCGCGACTCCGGTCAGCAAAATCGCCAGCCAGTCGCGACCCTGACCGCGAAAGGCAAACTTGAGCAAAGACAGGGCATTGAGTTCCCCCGCGGGCAAGGGCCGATAAAACACAAACGCCACCGGATCCAGGGTTTGGGCGATCGCGGCGGTGATCGGCTGCCGCGCCGGTGGGGCAGCGCCCGCCTCGATGCTGACGGGGTCAAACAATTCATATTGATGATCATTCAGTGGCAACAGCGCCACCGGATGGCGATCACAGCGCGTGTAGGCGACCAGCGGCCCGCTATCTTGCTGCCACCAGTTGCCCCGCAACAACACCCGGCGCAGCCGGAGTTGTGAGGCGCGGGCGATCGCCTCCAGCGGTTCCTTGGTGCGGGCGGTATTTTCTGACGGGGCAGGCGGCTGGATCGTGACGCCCAACGCCTTGCCCACAGCCCCCGCCGCCGCTAGCAAGGGCGAGTCGATATCCTGCCAGCGATCGTCAGTTTCTAGCACGCCCGCCAAGCTGCGCATTACCTTTTGGGTGACATCTTGATTGAGCTTTTGGCGCTGTTCAAAGCGTCGTCGCCCCAGCCGCTGGCTGCGAGCATCAATTTGCTCCACGGTCGTAAAAAAGTAGCTGTGCAGCTGCACCAACCCCCGAATCAGAATTTTGCGGTTGCTGACCTCAGCGGTGGGGCGAATGAAAAACTCGATGTGATCCTGCGCTTGCAAAAACATGCAGTGCCCGAGGGGAAAGCAGCCCAGCTCCGCCACCAAGGGAAACGCCGGATTGCCCATCCAAGTGGCCGCACCTTGCTGCATGCGCACCCATGACACCTCGCCCTCGGGGGGGCGACAGACCTGGCCCGTGGTCAAAGAAATGTAGTGTATGTCAGGCACAATGCCCTGGCGAGCGGTGCGGGGCAAGCCTTCAACCTGACCCAAATGATGAATCCACGGATCGATGAGCTGTTTGAGCTGGTCGGTGGGCATCGGCGCGGCATTCTGTTCACTCAGCTCTGATGCCTGTACTGCTGCTGGTTCCACGGCAACGGCCAGCAGACCTAACCCCGTGACCGGGCAAATCTTGGCGCTAAAGAGGGCTTCCCCGGCCTCCACGGTGAACAAATAGCGGCGTTCCCCTGCCGGTTCGCCCGCTACAAAGGGTACGACAAAAACCGCCATCCTGCCCGATTTGACCTGCCACAGCACCGCCGGGTCGATCAGCAGCAGCGGATCGTTCGCGGTCACAGTCCGCAGACAAGGTGGAGTGGTCACAGTTTGAGGAGTCATGGGCGATGAGGGAGTGGGCGGGTGGAGAGATAAAGAGTGGACAGGTGGAGGGTGGAAGGTGAAGAGGTAGAGAGTGGTGTTGGTTCACAGAGCGTTGGGGCGTTCTGATTTTTGTGTCAATGCTAATTGCAAGAACCCACAACAAAGAGCTTCAGCCTGTTCAGAAATAGTGCTCTAAACACGCTGGTCATCGCTAGCCGCTTTCACTTTGAATCAGCCGACCGTAATATCCGCCTTCAGCCCAGAGGCTTTCGTGGGTGCCTCGCTGCACGACTTGGCCGCGATCGAGCACCAAAATTTCATCACAGTCGCGAATGGTGCTGAGGCGGTGGGCCACGATGATGCAGGTACAGCCCCGGCGACGCAGATTTTGATCAATGATTTTTTCGGTTTCGGTATCCAGGGCGCTGGTGGCCTCATCCAAAATCAAAATTGAGGGATTGCCCACCAGGGCGCGGGCCATTTCTAACCGCTGCCGCTGTCCACCGCTGAGGTTAGAAGCGCCTTCCAACAGTTGGGCATCGTAACCATAGGGTTGCGATAAAATGACGTCTTCGATCGCGGCATCCTGAGCGGCCTTGCGCAAATCGACCTCCGGCAGGGTCGTATCCCACAGGGTCAGATTGTCGCGAATTGCGCCTTCAAATACCAAAATATCCTGCTCGACCACGGCCACAGAATTGGTCAGCACGTCTCGCGGGACTTGAGACCGGGGCACCCCATCAAAATAGATTTCGCCTGATCGCGGTTCATACAATCCCGCAATCAGCTTGGCCAGGGTCGATTTGCCAGAACCACTGCCGCCGACAAAGGCTACGCGTTGCCCCGGTCGAATAGTGAGATTGAGATTGTCGATCAGGGGTGGCGACAGGGGATGGTAGCCAAAGGCCAAGTTTTCGATCGTGATGGCTCCCGTCAACCGATGGGACAGCGAGGGCTCGGAGGCGGCAGGCGCTGCGGGACTAGGTGTGATCGCTGCAGTCTGGGGGCTTGGGGCTGCCTGGGGGCGATCTCGCCGCAGCTGCACATCTACCTCATTGGCGAGCACGTCATCCAGCCGCTGCAGATTGCCCTGCAGGGTTTGTAGGGTGCTGGCAAACCGCACCAAATTATTCACCGGTCGCTGAAAGCTCACCATCAAAAGCTGAAAGGCCACCAGCATACCGATGCTGAGTTCACCATTGATCACGCGCCAGCCGCCCACCACCAACAGCGCCAGGTTGGTCAGCGCCGACAGTAGCGAGGGCAAAATGCCCAGCACTTGATTGGTTAAGCCCAGGGCCTGCTGGGCGTTGATCGATTTGGTGTAGTACCCGGCCCAGCGGGCAAAAAAGTCAGATTCTAGCCCCGAGGCTTTGAGGGTTTCCATGTTTTGCAAACCCGCGATCGCCACCCCCGCCGCCTTGCCATATTCCTGGGAGAGTCGCAGGTTGGCATCGGTGCGCTGGCGACCAATCCACTGCAGCACGGCCACGTTAATGACGGCAAATCCGACCACGATCGCCGTCAGCAACCCGTCATACTGGGCCATGGCCAACGCATAAAATAGCACCAGCACAAAGCTGATCATCGTTGTGGTGAGCCGACCGGAGAGCACCGCCGCCACGGTGTCATTTAAGCTAATGCGGCTGGCAATTTCCCCAGCAAAGCGCTGAGCATAAAAGCCCGTAGGCAGTCGCAACACGTGCCAGACAAAGCGACTGGTCATGCCCACGGCCAGCTTAATCCGCAGCGATCGTAGATACTGTCGCTGCAGAGCCGTCAGCCAGCCCCGCACGATCGCCACCACCAGCAGACCTAACAGCAAATAGGGCACCCACTCTAGCCGCCCGCCCACCAAAACCGAATCGACAAAAATTCGACTCAGGGCGGGCAAGACTAATGCCGGTAGCACCAAGAACAAGCCAGCGATGATCGCCAGCAGCAAGATCCCCGACGAGAGTCGCAGTCGACGCCACAGGGTTTTGATCAAATTCGGTTTTTGGCCGCCAGGCTCAAACGTTTCCCCCGGCTTAAACCCCAACACAATGCCGGTATACCCTTCATCAAATTCCGCATGGGTAATCCGCCGGGGGCCAGTGGCCGGGTCATTGAGATAGACCCACTTGGCGTTAAACCCATCGACCACTAAAAAGTGGTTGAAGTGCCAAAACACGATAAACGGCGGCGCTAACTGCAGCACTCGCTCTAGGCTCTTTTTGTAGCCCGAGGCTTCTAACCCATAGCTGCGCGCTGCCTTCAGCACGTTGGCCGCCGTGATGCCATCGCGCGACACCCCACAAACCTGGCGCAGCTCTGCCAGCGGCACCCGACGACCGTAATAGCCCAAGATTTTGCCCAGCGCCGCCGCCCCGCATTCCACCGCTTCCATCTGCAGTACGGTGGGCGTTTTGACCCGGTTAGTTGGCGACGGGGAGAAGGCTTTGGGGAAAATAAACATCAGTTCGGCTACTCATAAAACGCCAGCGGAGCCCTCAGGGAGAGGGGGCCATTAGCCGGGCTGACCCAGCCGTGGGGCAAACCCCAGCCAACTCAGGGCCGGTTTAAAAAGGGAAAGATGAAAGTAATGGGGGCGCGCTCTTCGAGGGTGATGCGTCCCTGCACTTCGACCCCCGATAGCAGGGTATTGGGGGGCATGGCGCTATCCATCGGCGCTAACTCTGCCAGCACCTCTAACCGCCCCAGAGAAGCATCGGTTTCGGTTTCGGCTTCTAGCTGTTGGGCTTCTTCGAGACTAAGCGCTGGCGGCTCAAGCACCTTAACAACCTCGGCACTGAGGCCCGGTTCGTTGTAGATCAGCAGCGTTTCAGGCGTGAGCACCACCGGCATGCCGGGGCGAAACTGACCACGATAGCGATTTTCAAAATACAGCAGGGCCACCAACTTGCCCG
>CALCPB010000971.1 GCA_937897665.1 uncultured Halomicronema sp.
TGGGTAGACGAGTTCAGTATAGTCATCTCTCTTGTAATTACCTTGAATTACACGGGGGGCTTTGAAAGTATTTAATAGTATGCTAATCGCTGTTTTCCCAGACCATGACGACTGTCGCAGCCGGGTCTGAATTCCAGCAGTAAGGAATGCAGGGATAATCGACATTGACCTTGAGGTAGACCCAGGCTTCCACCGATTTGCTCAGGAGGTCGCGATCGACTGAGAGTCCTGCATAGTCTACCGAAGCCAACAAATCATCGATTAACTCCGCGTCTTCTTCATCCAGCCCGCTGTAACAACGACCCTGGTATTTTGGCTCGGCATAAAAGTGCTCATAGAGTTTTTTACTAATGGGCACAGATAGCGGGCACGGTACGAGAAAGCCTTGCATCTGGCGCTGTTCACACGACAGGCCGCCACACTGATGGGAGTATTCGACGCCAGATTCATGCCCGATGATGAAGCAGACACCTTCGAATTCTTGTAGCTCAACCTGAATAACTGGATCAGCAGGCATGGAACTTTGCCAAAAACCATTGATTAGAACAAACCCTTCGGCATCACATCCCTCTAAGAGTGATCGGGGAGATGAGGCCAGCATAATCATCATCGCGACTCTGCGCCCCCCGCGTTGTTCAGGGTTTGTTTATCATCCTGCTTCTCTAAACGCGATCGCTTTCTGGAATTCACACAGAGCGCTCGCGCTATATCACATAAGCGCTCAATTGCAAGTTCAGGTGACAAACACAACTGTTTGCGTTTGTCGGGAACCCAAACCTCTCGATTTCAACGATGTGGCCGCCAACGACCTCTGTGACGTCACAAGATATGCGAGAAAATCTCTCTCAGGCTATCGGCCTTTCATCATGCGGGTCTTGAGGGATACGAGCTTCTTGATCTCGTGGGTGATGTCCTCTTGATGCTCATTCAGGACAGTGTACTCAGTGGGCTGGTTCTGCATGAGAGATGCCACCAACTCTTCCACCGCTTGTTCGTCTGTCGAGTTCAGTAGGATCGGCTCCATGTCTTTGTCTATCCCGTCCTGGTGTGTCCACACTGAAGGATTTTAAGGCTAACCAGGACTGACTGCTGCATCGGGTGTAACCGGATCATTAGGTGGCGATCGCGAACACCTAGCCGCTAGCGACTAGCGGCTGCCCTTCGGATCAAGGGCGTCGCGCAGGCCATCGCCCAGTAGGTTAAAGGCCAGCACTGTCAGCGTGATGAATAATCCCGGAAACAGAATCGTCCACGGGGCGGAAAGCGAGTAGCCCCCTTTAAAGGCGTCTGAGAGCATCGTGCCCAGTTCTGGCGTGGGCGGGTGTGCCCCCAGACCCAAAAAGCCGAGTCCGGCGGCTTCTAACGTGGCCGTGCCGATCGCCAGCGTCGATTGCACCACAATCGGCGCGAGGCTGGCGGGCAAAATATGTAGAAAAATGATGCGCGGCGGCTGGGCGCCAAAGGCACGAACGGTTTGCACAAATTCTTGTTCGCGCAGCGAGAGCACCATGCTGCGGGTGAGGCGAATGAATTTAGGGATTTGCACAATGCCGACGGCCATCATGACGCTGACCACGCTGGGGCCGGTGATGGTGACGACGGCGATCGCTAGCAAAATGGAGGGAAACGCCAGCATGACATCGGTCAGCCAGCCAACAACGCCTTCGATCCAGCCGCGAAAGTAACCGGCAGCGAGGCCGAGGCTGACCCCGATAATCAGGACCAAGAGCACCGACGCCTAACCAATTACCAACGACGTTCTGAGACCATACCGAACCAGGGTCAAAATGTCGCGGCCCAAACCGTCAGCACCAAACCAATGTTCCCAACTGGGGCCTTGCAGGCGGGCGGCATAGTCGCGATCGGTGGTCGGATCGTAGGGATTCAGCACCGGAGCCAGCAGCGCTGCCAACCCGATGAAAATCGTTAGCCCGCGGCCAATTAGGCCCGAGGTCGATTCGGCAAATCGTTGCACTGCGCGATTGTTTTTGAATCGGGTCAGGCGGCTGGGGGCGATCGTGGTGGTCATAGGTGTTGGGGGAATGGGTGGGTCGGTTGGTAGGGGCGAGGCATTTTCGCCCGTGCGGGAGGGAGGCAATTATTTGTATTGAATTCGCGGATCGAGAAAGGCATAGGAAATATCGACCAGTAAGTTCACCAAGACAAAGACAAAAGCCACAAACACGATGCCGCCCTGCACCACCGGATAGTCGCGCAGCAAAATGCCTTCATAAATCCACTTGCCGATACCCGGCCAAGAGAAGATCGTTTCCGTCAAAATCGCCCCACCGAGCAGGGTGCCAAACTCCAGCCCCACAATGGTGACCACAGGCAGCATGGCATTTTTGAGGGCATGTTTAGCCACCACCCAAAACTCCAACACGCCCTTCGCGCGCGCGGTGCGAATGTAGTCTTGAGACAGCACTTCGAGCATGGCACTGCGAGTGATGCGAGCCAAAATCGCGAGGGGAATGGTGCTGAGCGTCACGGCAGGCAAAACCAGGTGCGACACGATGTTTCCAAAAGCAGTAAAGTCGCCTTGAATCAAGGCATCAAAAATGAAAAAGCCTGTGATCGGTTCAAAGGTGAAGCCGACATCGACCCCGAGGCGACCGCTGGCAGGCAACCACTGCAAATTGACGGCAAACAGATACACCAGCAGCAACCCCAGCCAGTAAACCGGCATCGAGACCCCCAGCAGCGAACCGCTCATCATCACATTATCGACAATGCTGTTTTTGCGCA
>CALCPB010000972.1 GCA_937897665.1 uncultured Halomicronema sp.
ATGTAGGGAGCAAAATAGCCAAAGGAGGTGGGAAAGAGCACCTTAACGCCAGCGATCTCAATCATGTTGCGCATCGTTTCAGCCACGGCGCTCGTTTCCGGCACGCTGGCCTCTTCCACAATTTTGATGCCCGGAACGTTGGCCACCATGGCGGCGGCCCCTTCGGCATGGGCCTGATTGTAGCCAAAGTCATCTTTGGGGCCGACATAAATAAACCCGACAACCAACTCTTCCCCGTCTCCGCCCCCGGCGCTTTCGCCCTCAGCAGTGGCGTCACCTTCGGTCGCTGGGCTACAAGCCGTACCGAACTTAGTGACCACCCCAAACGCAGTGGTGGCCATTAATCCACGAATGATCTGTCGGCGAGAAAGGTGAGAAAAGTTGCGCTGGGTCATCGGGCTTACTCCAAAAAATGAAAACGGGAAACAACTGAAAATGAGTTGCGAGGGAACGGCTAGGAAGATTCTCGGGGATCAGGGACAAGAAACATTGATTACTCTGCGTAGAGATTCAAGTCAGCAGCTTTGAATGATCGTCGGGTGGTCATTGCCAAGCATGATGCACCAAGGCTCACTCCGGCATCCGTTGGCATGCCACCACATACCCTACCGCATCATTTAATTAGGGGCTCGCTGATGATGAGCAACGATCGCCACCCTTGAGTCGAAGTACGGAAGCACGGGGCAAAACGGACATGCCAATAAATCTTGTCGCCCAGTTAAAACAAATAGACTACGGATGAATTAATCCGCGATCGCCCCATTCATCAACTGGCTTTGCTATCGGCTGATCAATCCTCAAGCTCAGTTCAAGGATTGATAAATCCTGGGAATTATTTTGTATCGTCGACTGCATTTTCGAGGTTTCCAGCGCCAAAAGTCTCCAAATGCCAACGATCACTCAAAGCGCTCACCTTCCGGCAATGCAAGACTTTCTGAGCTGTCGTTTTACCCAATCCCTGCTGTTGAGTGCACGCGGATCAACAGCCGACTTGTATCGTGGACTACTACCGATACTCGCTGACGGGAATGTTGGGGTAAAGTATGCCGTAGTTCTGTTTGCAATCCGTGAGGGAGTATGGGCTGGCAGCGATTTTTGACCGGGGTAATCTTGGGGGCAATTTGCAGTGTGCTGCTAGCCTGCACCGAGGCTGCGATTCAAACCCCGTCGTCCCCCACTCCCGATGAGGCTGCGATCGAGCAGACGGATACGGCTGCCCCAACCAGCGCCGATGCGCCTCCAGAGGCTCCGGCCGAACTGCCCGCTGCGACCGAACAACTACTCGCCAGCCTCGAGCCGGCGTTGACCGATCCGCCCCGAGGCGACCTGCGCCTGGTAGTGATGAGTGACCTCAATGGCGTCTATGGCTCCACTGATTACGACCCCGAAATCGATAAAACGATGGCCCTGATTCCGTTTTGGAATCCTGACTTAGTACTCTGCAGCGGTGACATGGTTGCCGGCCAAGACCTGACACTGACGCCCGACCAAATCAACGCCATGTGGTCAGCCTTTGACGATCACGTCGCCGCGCCGTTGCGAACGGCGGGCTTGCCCTACGGTTTTACCATTGGCAACCACGATGCCTCGGGGGCATTGGGCCTCAACGACTCGCCGCTATTTCAGCAAGAGCGGGATTTGGCCGCCGCCTATTGGCAAGCGCCTGAGCATGACCCCGGGGTCGAATTTGTCGATCGCTTTGAGTTTCCCTTCTATTACAGCTTTCGCCGCGACGATGTCTTCTTTCTGTCGTGGGATGGGTCGTCGAGCCGCATCCCCGCCGATAAATTGGCTTGGGTAGAAGAAAGTTTAGCCAGTGAAGCGGCGCAGACCGCCAAAGTGCGAATTTTGCTGGGTCACCTACCGCTGTATGCCGTTGCGATAGGCCGCAACCAGCCCGGTGAAGTCATGGACAACGCCGATCAGCTGCGCGCCCTGTTAGAAAAATACGATGTTCATACCTACATCAGCGGCCATCACCACGCTTACTATCCGGGCCATCGGGGTGACCTGCAGCTGCTGCACATGGGCATCATCGGGTCGGGGCCGCGCCCGCTGATTGATAGTGACCTGCCACCGTGGAAGGCTCTCACCGTGCTGGATATTGATTTCGACACGCCTGAGCTGACCCGCTACACCACTTACGATATTCAGACAATGGCGCTAATCGAGTATGGCCAGTTGCCCCGATTTTTGGCCGGACATAACGGCATGGTGCTGCGGCGAGATGTGGAGGCGACGGAGCTGAGCGCTGATGAGCAGGCCTTTTGTGAAGCCAAATTGGGGCCGTCACTCTGCACGTCTTAGCGGAGAGCGATCGCTAAAAACTGGGCGATCTCATCATCTGGCAGTTTACTCCACAGCATTAAAGCAGGGAGGGCGCAAACCGGCCGGGCCAGAAAGAGAATTCGTGACGGTATTTTGGCCGAACAGATTACAAAGTGAACAGCGTCGAGATCGCCACCCTGGGCATCGCAGCGATCGCCCTCACAGCCACCACGATTTGCACTAAACTCATCCTGGTAGCCGTACAAAAGTAGGGTCATGGCAACACAATCAACAATTCCAGTGGTGGTCAATGGGGCCTGCGGCAAAATGGGCCGCGAAGTCATCAAGGCGATCGCCACTGCTGAGGACATGACTCTTGTCGGGGCAATTGATAAAAATCCCGCTGTGCAAGGCGAAGACATCGGCGAAATTGTCGGCTGCGGCCCGGTCGAAGTCCCAATCACGGCTGATCTAGAGGCGGCTCTGGTGATGGCTCAGAGTGAAGGGTTGGCGGTCATGGTGGATTTCACCCATCCCAAAAGTGTCTACAGCTCTGTGCGGGCGGCGATCGCCTACGGGGTGCGCCCGGTGGTGGGCACGACCGGCCTGAGCGTCGAGCAGATCAAAGACCTGGCCGAATTTGCCGACAAAGCTAGCATTGGCTGTCTGATCATCCCGAACTTCTCGATTGGCATCGTCTTGATGCAGCAAGCGGCTCAGCAAGCCGCCCAATACTTTGAGCATGTCGAAATCATCGAGCTGCACCACATTCAAAAGGCAGATGCCCCCAGCGGCACGGCGATTCAGACTGCGCAAATGCTATCCGAGCTGAATAAAGCCTACAATCCTGCGCAAGTTGAAGAGACCGAAAAAATGACGGGGGCACGGGGCAGCAGCACCGCTGATGGCATTCGCCTGCACAGCGTGCGGTTACCCGGTCTGATTGCCCATCAGGAAGTGATCTTTGGCGCACCGGGACAGCTCTACACCCTGCGCCATGACACGAGCGATCGCGCCTGTTATATGCCTGGCGTGCTGCTGGCCATTCGTCGCGTCATGCCATTGAAATCTTTAATTTATGGCTTAGACAAAATTCTGTAGCGGTTGTCTCAGCCTCTAAATAAGAAAATAGCCTGACCCTAAAGCCCCCAAGGATCAGGCATTTTACTCGTAAGAGCGCTTAGCGCAGCTAGTTAAACCACTCAAATTGCCCCCAACAGAGTGATTTAATTGTCGCTGCTTGCATTCTTCAGAGTTAAATCTATTCTGCGCTTTCCCAACGGGGATGACGTCACAAAATCCACGCAAAATCCGTCTAGATCTTTCCCCAGATTGCCCACCTCAATCCGTAGATTTACGCCTGTCAAAAGCGCCTTATTACGTGACCTGTGGGAACAAGCAACCTGCGGTTTTCGGCTAGCGAATGGATGACATCATGGCTCTTTGAGAGCGGTTTGGCCTCATGGCGGTAGCCTTTAGAAAGCAAACTGGAACCATCGTCAGCTGCCTCTGCGATCAAATTTCCCTACCTAACTTTCACTGAGAATGGGCATCGCCCGAGAAGTTATTAGGTCTCAGACATCTCGTTCCGCCCTGTTGAAATGACATCGGAAATTGAGGTCAACTGGGATATCTTGCCTATTCAAGGCCAAAATCGTCGCGCTATGAGGTCGACTGAGATCAGATCGTGCCGCTATTTGACATTCACAGTCTTAATTCTCAGATAACGGCTTGGTTGAGAAACGGCCTCTCGAGAAAGTAGGGCCTCGGGGTTGGCTGCCGCCCAACTGAGCAAATCCTCAAGGTCAACCAGCACATCCTCGACCGTTGCCAAAGGATTATCTCCCGTCACTTCGGTTAATGATGGATGGACGAAGGGCAGATAGGCGTCGTCTGCGAACGCCCCCGAGGTTGTCACCCGCAATCCCTGTAGACGCGAGCGACAGGTGCGGATCGGACTGCCGTCGTAAATGTTGAGTTCAATCCACTGTTCGTTGGCTAGCTGCACCTGCCAACCAAAATCTTCTAGATACATATCCCGATGCTGCCAACCTTCGCCAACTTTGAATCGATGCTTTTGCAGGCAAGCCTTAACGCGGTCATAATCCCGATAGCTATTTTCCGCGTCATAGACGATGACGGCGACCAGGCCCGCAAAGCCGAGCGGCAGTAGGGCGATGACAAATAGCGCCATCGCGATTCGTATTTTAGTCCTAAATTTCATGAGCATCGGTGACCGCTTTCAGTTTCGCTGCGACTACGGCTCTAATTTGCCCAGATCCATCTGTGGGGGTGAAGGGAGAGGTTTGGGCAGGGATGACGTTCGCCAGGCAGTCTTATTCACAGGGTTCGAGAGCCGCGATCGCCAGCACCATGTCGTCGATCAGCGATCGCGCGACGCGACCGGGGGCATCAATATTGTTGAGAAAAATGGTGAAGGCAACCGGCGCATAGCGCTCAGGCTGTAGGTAGCCCGCCAAGGCAAAATTGCGGCTGATGGCCCCAGATTTACCGCTCAACTGTCCCTCAACTGGCGTGTCGAGCCAGCGATTGCGCAGCGTGCCGCTTTGTCCCGCCACCGCCAATGATTCGCGAAAGACGTCGGCTTGGGGCGATCTGGCCATGATTTGCAACACATCAACGAGTGCCGCCGGGGTGATCAGGTTCTTCCGCGCCAACCCAGAGCCATCCACCATCACCACGTCAGCCGGATCGAGCCCCAGCGTTTGCAGACGGTTCACGGCGATCGCAATGCCCCCTGCCGTCGCATCCTCGGCTGACGGATTGCGACGACTACCCAGCATTTTGAGCAGTGCTTCCGCATAGAGATTATTGCTGCTTTGATTGGTAGGGATGAGCAGCTCTGCCAGCGATGGCGACTGCACGACGGCCAGCACCCCCCAATTCTGGGTGGAGGGCGGAGGCCCTAGGCGAATTTGCTGCACTTCAATGCCCTGCTCCGACAGCGCTGTTTGCAATGCATTGAGGAAAGCTGGCCCCGGATTCGGTTCGGCAATAGAAACCGGCTCGGGAGCTGATCCGGCAACGAGCTGACCCGCGACCCGCAGCACCGGCTGGCTCAAATCACGCCCGACGCTGACAAACTCAGACTCTCCCGCAGCGACCGTGCGCGTCGCGTTCTCAATCGTCCACCCCGTCCCTTGCCTGGGGCTGTCCCACACGACCTGCAGCGGTTGCCCCACCGCTTGCGGGTGCAGACTCAGGCCGATTTCATTCTCTTCTAAGATCAAGGCGTTGACCGGCGCACCGTAGCCCGCCTGCACTTCTTCCCATTCCCAATTGGGGTGGACGGCTTCGCCCGCAAAGGCGCTATCGTCCCCGTACAAAATATCGACTTGACGCACGTTTAGTTCACCGATTTGACGTGCCAAGTCTGCGAGATCAGACCGATCAAAACTGGGGTCACCGTGACCGACCACCTGCAGCGTGGCGCGACCGACGCTATCAACCGTGCCCAAGACGGAGGTGCGAATGCGATAATCGGGGCCGAGTTCGGTCAACACGGCAGCGGTGGTCACCAGCTTCAGCGTCGAAGCGGGCACAAAAAAGCGATCGCCCGACCAACTATAAACAGACTCGCCGTCCAGCGTTTCTATCTGGATGCCCACACGAGCACGGGCTAACTCCGGGTGCTGGGCGATCGCTTCCATCGCCGCGGGCAAATCGACTGGGCAGAGAGCGACCGCGGGGAAGGCAGCGGTGATCGCGCCGATGAAGGCCACCCCGATACTCAGTCCTGCCTTTCGCCAATCCATTCCCATGTTCCTAATCACCGCGATCCGCTTTGCTACCCTGGCCTTCAATTTCCATGCCTTTGATGGCTGAACTCCACCCCTCTTGCAGCAACCGATGGCTAGAGCAGCAATCCCAGCACCATACCTCCCAGCAGGGCAAAGCCGAGCAGCACATTTTGCCGAAAGATGCGCCCATAGAGCGACAGCGGCGGATTGTACAGGCTGAGCAAATAGCCTTCGCGGCCCCAGACGACAATGGCCAAAATTAGCGTCACCCAGTAGGGCCAGCTTAATGCCATGACCCAGCCGGTCAGGCCCAGCAGAACAACCGCGACGGCAAAAAATAGCGTCACCGCCTGCGGTGTGCGCCGGCCAAAAAAGCGCGCGCTGGAATTGACGCCGAGGCGAGCATCAAACTCGCGATCGGGAATGGCATAAACCGTGTCAAACCCCAACGTCCAAAAAATGACGGCCCCCCACAGCAGCCACGCTGCCGGTTCTAACCCTCCGGTCACTGCGGCCCAGGGAATCAGCACGGCAAACCCCCAGGCGATCGCCAGCACTAGCTGCGGCACCGGAAACACGCGCTTAGCTAAGGGATAGAGCACAATCACGGGCACTGCGGCCACACAGAGCCAAAAGGTGAGGCGATTGAGATAGAAGGTGAGGCCATAGGCACAGAGAAACGCGACGATCGCCAGCACGATCGCAATCCGTACCGAGAGCGCCTTAGAAGCCAATGGCCGGGTGCGAGTACGCTGCACCTGCGGATCGATGTCGCGATCCCACAGGTCGTTGACGATGCAGCCTGCTGCGCTCGTGATCAGGCTACCGACGATAATGACAACCAGCAATCCCCAGGGTGGGGTGCCCCGTGCGGCTAAAAACAAAGACCACAGTGCGGGCACCATCAAAATCAAGCGCCCGGTGGGTTTGTCCCAACGCATGAGTCGCAGAATGGCTTTCCACGTGGGCTCGGGTCGGGTCAGGGGCGATGTTTCCATGATTGGGGCCAGTAGCTCTCATCTTCAGCATAGCCCTGTTGGGGCGGGCGATGCGTCGATCAAAAACATGATTTCTACCATAAAGGTGCCGTCAAATTTTTGTGGGGAGATCACTATGTTTCGCGATCGCTGCCTGACATCATGATGAGCTTGCTCACTGTCAAAACCAGACTGTATCTTAATTTACCGTCTGATTTTGTCTTTTTCACAACCTGCTGGCCGATTGCTCTTATCAGACAGAAATCACGAAAGCCCAGCAATGAAACGAGACAATTCAAATATTTATGGTTAAACTGACCATAAGTCGGCAAAGAACTGGCGGTGACACTCCCATTCAAACCTGATGGCATCGCCCTTTGCTCTGCCCCGCTAGTACCTCTGGCCTTGCTGCTCCGACCTGTCCGAATGTTCGATCTTTTCCCATTGAGACCCGGTTATGACGCTTTCGCCTTTGCTCGTTGCCCCCGAAGACTACAGCCTGCTGACCGATCTGTATCAGCTCACCATGAGCGCTTGCTATGTGGGCGAAGGCCTCGATCAACGACGCGCTAGTTTCGAACTGTTTGCCCGGCGACTGCCGCCCAACTTTGGCTATCTCATTGCGATGGGCTTGACCCAGGCGGTGGAATATCTACAGGCACTGCATTTTAGTGATCGCCACCTGACCGAACTGCAGGCTACGGGCATTTTTGACCAGGCCCCTGCCGCTTTTTGGGAGACGTTGCGGGCGGCTCGCTATACGGGTGATGTGTGGGCAGTGCCGGAGGGTACAGCGGTATTTGCTAATGAGCCGCTGCTGCGCATCGAAGCGCCGCTATGGCAGGCCCAGATAGTCGAAACCTATTTGCTCAACACGCTGAACTATCAGACGCTGATCGCGACGCGAGCGGCGCGGCTGCGGGATGTGGCGGGCCCCACCGCAAAGCTGCTGGAATTTGGCACCCGACGGGCCTTTAGTCCGCAAGGGGCGGTCTGGGCGGCTCGGGCGGCGCTGGCCGGGGGGCTGACAGCCACCTCAAACGTGTTGGCGGCACTCAAGCTGGGGCAAAAGCCAACGGGCACGATGGCCCATGCTCTGGTGATGGCGATCGCGGCGGTGGAAGGCAGTGAATCGGAAGCTTTTGAGGCGTTTCATCGCTATTTTCCCGGTGCGCCCCTGCTGATTGACACCTACGACACCCTAGCGGCAGCACGGCACCTGGCAGCGCGGCGATCGCAGGGAGAGCAGGCACTGGCCGGGGTGCGGTTAGATTCGGGTGATTTAGTGACACTCTCCCAACAAGTGCGATCGCATCTGCCCGACGTCCCTATTTTTGCCAGTGGCGATCTGGATGAATACGAAATTGAGCGGCTGAACCAGGCCGGGGCCTGCATCGATGGTTATGGTTTTGGTACCCGCTTAGTGACTGGCACCCCGGTTAACGGCGTGTATAAGCTGGTGGAAATTGATGGCCTACCTGTGATGAAAGAGTCGGAGAGTAAAATCACTTATCCGGGACGCAAGCAAATTTTTCGGCAGGATGCGGGCAATGGTGGCATCAGCGAGTACCTGGGTCTGGCGGCTGAAACGCCTCCTGCCGGTGCGCTGCCTTTACTGCAGCCGGTAATGCAGGCGGGTAAGCTACTGGCCCCTCTGACGTCGCTGCCGGAGATTGCTCAGCGTACAACCCGCTCGGTGCAGTCTTTGCCGGCATCGGTACGAGCGGTGCAGGGGGCCACTCCCTTGCCGGTGGAAACGACTGCTGCCCTGGCCGAGTTAACAGCGGCCACCCGACAGGGGACAACGGCACTGGCGGCTCAAGTCTATTCCTGAAGCATTCCTGAAAATCGATTGAACGCGGTCACTACCCTCCCTACCTTTACCTCATTACCTGTATGTCAGAGACTGCTTCAACGCCCATGCGCATCGCCCTGTTTGGCACCAGTGCCGACCCGCCCCACTGGGGCCACTACGAGATCTTGCAGTGGCTGTCTCGCCACTATGATCACGTGGCCGTGTGGGCTTCTGACAATCCCTACAAGGCACATCAAAGCACCCTGGATGATCGCGCGGCCATGCTGCAGCTGATGATTCATGAGATTGCGGCGGCAGCGGGCACCCTCGCCCTGCACACTGAGCTAAGCCATTCTCGCAGCTTGGTCAGTGCGCAGCGCGCTCGCGCCCATTGGCCCACGGCGGCATTAACGCTGGTGGTGGGGTCTGATCTGGTGCCCCAGTTGCCCCGTTGGTATCAGGCGGCAGAGCTGTTTCAACTCGTGCAGATTTTAATCATTCCGCGTCCTCGCTATGACCTGTCAGACGACGACTTACAAGCCATTCGTCGCCACGGCGGACAGGCCGCGATCGCCGACATTCCCGAAACCTTCGACATTTCCTCTTCTCACTATCGCCGGACGGATGATCCGGATGCGCTGCCAGCGGCGGTCAAAACCTATATTGATCAACACCACCTATATCCATGCACGGAAAGCTCCAAAGAAAAACAACCGATCTCTTAGAAGCGGACGCTCTGGCCGACTTTAAGGTGGGCGTTGACAACGTCATCTTTTCAGTGGATGCAGAGCAAAATCGCCTGCTGGTGCTGCTGGTCATGCGGTCTGAAGAGCCTTACGTGGGTACCTGGAGCCTGCCTGGCACCCTGGTGCGTCAGGGCGAATCGCTCGAAGATGCCGCCTATCGGGTGCTGTCAGAAAAAATTCGCGTCAACAACCTCTATTTAGAGCAGCTGTATACCTTTGGCGGCCCCGATCGCGATCCCCGCGAATCTGCCGAGGTGTTTGGCGTGCGATATCTATCGGTCAGCTATTTTGCCCTCGTCCGCTTTGCCGAAGCGGAACTGATCGCCGATGGCGTTAGCGGCATTGCCTGGTATCCCCTGACGCAGGTGCCGACCCTGGCGTTTGACCATAATGAGATTTTGGCCTATGGCTATCAGCGGCTGAAAAACAAGCTGGAATATAGCCCAATCGCCTTTGATGTCTTGCCCGATCGCTTCACTTTAGGCGATCTCTACCAGCTTTATATGACCGTCCTCGGCGAAGCGTTTTCTGACTATTCCAACTTTCGGGCACGGCTGCTGAAGCTGGGCTTTTTGCAAGATACCGGTACCAAAACCTCTCGCGGGGCGGGGCGTCCTGCCAGCCTTTACCGCTTCGATGCTGAGGCCTTTGAAATTTTAAAGGACAAGCCGATGGTGTTTATCTGATAACGATGTTTGTCCCCATAACAAACGTCCGATGACAAAAACTCAACGCCATCCTCGATCACCCGTACGGGCGAGGCATTCGGAGGATCAATTGATCGGTCAAGCCATCAACATGACTTCCCGAATGCCTCGCCCCTGCGGTTCTCACAACCCTCAAATTGATATTCAATCATCCTATGAAAATTACGATCACCCAGCTCAACCCGACGATTGGTGACCTCGCTCATAATGCGGAGCAAATTCTGCAGGCAGTGCAAACGGCGGCGGCAGCAGGTGCCCGGCTGGTGCTAACGCCAGAACTATCACTCTGCGGCTATCCGCCCCGTGACCTGCTGCTGCGACCGCGCTTTATTACCACCATGCGACAGACGCTCGAAGCGCTAGCCGCTCAGATGCCGTCCCATGTAGCGGTGCTGGTGGGGTTTGCCGAGCCAAATCAAGGGGCCAGCGATCGCGGCGAAAAGCCCCTTTTTAACAGCATTGCCTGGCTAGAAGCGGGTGAGATCAAGCGGGTCTTTCATAAACAACTGCTGCCCACCTACGACGTGTTTGACGAAGACCGCTATTTTGAGCCGGGGCAGGCGGTCAACCACTTTCATCTAGAGAGCGACGGCGACACCGTTCACATTGGTGTCACTATTTGCGAAGACCTGTGGAATGACGAACAGTTTTGGGGCCAGCGGAAATATCCCAACAACCCGATTGCCCGCCTGAAAGAAACCGGCGGCGATTTGGTCGCGAAGCTGTCAGCCTCACCGTTTCTTGCCCTAAAGCAGCCGGTGCGAGATGCGATGTTGACCCACAGCGCCC
>CALCPB010000973.1 GCA_937897665.1 uncultured Halomicronema sp.
ACAGTCGTTACGAATTATGCATGACAACTGGTATGAGGTTGAGATTTAGTGATGCAACCCCCTGCTTTAGTGCCTCGTTCGGGGCCGCTCGGCTGGTTAGATCAATTGATTGGGCCAGGCGCCACCTCGGCCGAAATTACGTTGCAATTGCTCCCCTCGATCGCCGCCATGATCGCTGCACCGGCCTATGCCTTGACCCTGCCAATGGAATGGAGCGGCTGGCAATTAGGCGTGATTTCTGTCCTTAGCTTCGATCTTGTAGGAGGCGTGTTGACCAATGCCACGTCGGCGGCCAAGCGTTGGTATCACCGGCCCGGTCAAGGCTGGCGACAGCACCTAGCGTTCGTGATTCTTCATTTTGTTCATGTTGCTGTAGTTGCCCTGTTCTTGCGAGGAGGAGACTGGTCTTTCTTTTTTGCTATTTCTGGATATCTTCTGGGGGCGTCGGTTTTGATTCTGAGGGTGCCGCTCTACCTACAGCGCCCCGTCGCGCTGGGACTGTATGGATTGTCATTGCTGGGCGATCGCTACTGCTGGATGCCCACACCCGGGATGGAATGGTTTCTATCGCTGTTTTTCCTAAAGCTTCTCGTGAGTCATCTTCTGTATGAAACGCCCTATCAGCCAGAACCCTCTCAACGATCTTCCTGAATTCTCTGATGGCCTCGCTGCAAGCGAAATATAGCGCTGGCTACTTAGCCGAGGACGCCTAGAAGCACTCTGAATCCTCGGCGCATCAGCAAAGTGGCTCCGTTGTCTTGTCCTCACCAGGTTGGCGACTGCTATGGCACGCCGCAGTTTGATTCAGTTACTCCAGATGCCTGAAACCGTTATCCGACCGGCTTTCTGACTCCGACTTCTGCTATATAGAACGATCGCTAGCGTGTTGCAGCATTTGACTGCAGTCTGCTCAGGCGACTGGTTAAGTCGCATCAGTTTGCTCTGTCGCCGACTGTTGCCGACGTCGATAGCGCTGACCGACCCAGCCACCGAGCACCACAAGGCCGATGTAGGGGCTGAAGACTAACAGCCACAGCGTTAGCTGCAGCAAACTTACGCTCACGGTTTGAGCTGAACTGGTGGCAGTTTGCCAGGTGTGACTGAGGGTTTCACTGACGGGCGAGGTAATTGGGGCCAGGGGTTGAGTACTGACCACAGAGAGAGCAATGGTGGAATAGGCGACTCGGCTTTGGAGAGCTTTGGATTGAGCCTCTTGGCGTTCGATCGCTTCTCTAACCGTGCTGAGTTCGCGGCTGACCTCAAGCACATCAGGAATAGAGCCAGAGCGCTCCATAATTTCTAACAGCGCTTCTTCTGACTTCCGGAGGTTGCGCACCCGAGCCTGCAGATCGACGAGTTGAGCCGCCACATCTTCGGCGGCGATTGTTTGCTCGACGACATTGCCTAAGTTTCGTAGGGCTTCTAACGTGTTGTCTAAATTGGCTTGAGGCACCCGTATCTGCAAACTGACCTGACGCGGCTGGGTCGCCTGATTTTCTTGGTCGGATAGGGAGAGCAAATCCCCTTGATTTGCTGCCAGAATATTGGAGATTGCTTTGACCGCCTCATCAACGTCGGCTGACTCGATGCGCAGAGAGGCATTTTTGATCAGCTTTGGCGAGTGCTGTAGATCAGGCGTGGGAATCGCCGAGCTGCGATCGTCTGCGCTTTCCGCTGAGATTGCACTATCAGCTGGTGCTGAGACGGGAGCCTCCTGAATCGCCGTTTCACTGCCAGTTGGCGCGTTGCTGCAGCCAACAGTCGCCGCCAAGCTCAAAAGCCCGGCAAGCGCAGCAAGGCGGAAATTAATAGAAGCCGATTTAACAAGCATGGTGCTCACTTTCCAACTGACGTAGGTCTAGTATGAAAAATGGGCACCAGGTGGCAGCCTGAGTTGCGAGAATTGAAACCAGTGTCGGGACTTAGGTTCTATATCAAGAGTGTTTAACATCTCGTGGTATGGGGATGATCGTGCCCGTTCTACCGACGAAGCTAAGGACTGCAACTTTTGTGGCACCGGTCATGAGCCGCTAACGGGTGACAACCCCTAGTAGGCTAGAGTCTCTAAAGTTTCCCGCAGATAGAGACGCACTTGTTTGTCGAGCGATGAAGCGGTTAAGGAAGGAGATTGCTGCTGTTTCCAGCCTTTAAAGCCAGAGCTATTGGCGATCGCTGCCCTGAGATTGGCCCACGTTGTGCTGTCTTCAGAGGCGTCATGCGTCTTTGCCGAAGAGAACTGGGTCATGAATGTTGCCATAGTGTGAGAACAAGAGAGAACCCTGAGGGAGCCTGCACTCTCTCAAAGCCCTTTCAGGATAGCGCACGGATTTGACGACCAATTGTAGGAACCACCACACTTTTAGCAGAATCTACCGCGTTGTGCCCCATGGGTGGCGATCTATTCCTGCTTATGGATTACGCCTGAGAGATTCTCCTTTAGCTCAGCCCCGCCGCCAGAAAAATCTTGCCGTGACAATTGCGTTTTACCCCACCTCGATAATCAAAACAGCGTTTTGATTATCGCCTTAAGATTCTTGGGACAACACAGAAGCCTTGGCATCGTCTGTTGAGGATGTTGTTGGTGCCTGGAAATCGCTCTCATCACTGGCGGTAATGGCGGCTGTATCGCTGGCCGTTAGCTCAGTCGGGATAACTGTATCATCGCCTTCTATCCGGTTCGGCTCAGTCGGTTCGTCCGTCGTGGACGGGTCTGACATTTCCGCCACTTCAAAGACTCCTGAGGGGCCGAAAGTATGAGTTTCAACCCCTTCAGCATCCTGTCTTGCCTCCGGCTCTACTGATGAGTCAACCGTGATGTCTTGAACCAATGACTCTGATTGCGCTGTGATTGAGGCAACCGCCGCCGCATCGGTCAGAGAAGGGTCTGGCGAACTCGATGGCGCGTCAGGACTGAGAGCACTGGCCGATGCATCATTGTCCGTGTCGGCCAAATCGGACTCTGTGTCAGCTAAATTAGCTCGGCTGTCGTCTGGCGCATCGCCTAAGGCTGAAAGATGACTGGGTGCCGATACGGTATCGGACTCAATTTCGTCATCAAGAGCATCAGCGGTTTCATCCCCGTTCGTTAAAGGCGCGTCTGAGGTTGCTGGGGTGTCTGTCGGGGGAGGACTTGACGTCAGAGTCTCAGAGATCAGCATCGCCTCGGCTGCCGGGGCCGGTATGCTGGATGGCGCGGTCTCGGCTCCCGGTAGCCCCTCTACCGGGAGCAGGTCAGGGAGAATGTGCTCTAACCGCAGCCCGATAACCATGAACTTTTTCAGGATGGCAGTTGATTCGAATGGCTCAGTTTTTTGGCGGGTCGTGGGCGAAATCAGCAGTAAAGGAATCACGGTCGCCGGAACCTGTACAAACAGATTGGCGCATAAAAAGGCGATCGCCGCAATCGCCCAGCCAGTCGGGCGAGATTTGGTGGCAAATGGAGTCATGTCGGCCGCGATCGGCGCGAGCTGATAAAGCCAGTAAAGCCCTAATAAAAGCGCGATCGCGCTGCAGATCACCAAGAGTCGGCTCAATAGGGTGCGCTGCAGCGAGAGCAAGCGGCGGCGCTCAACCGATAGCTGATCGGGGCGCAGAGCCAATCCCGGCACACTAAAAATGTAAAAAGGCCGCTGCAGCTGCATCCATAGGATGGGCAGCGTGCCTACCAACCCCAGCGTCAACAACTCGACGCCCGGTGCCACCACGGGATCGCCCACCGCAAGCCCTGCCAAACAGATATCCAACCAGAGCGGCACGGTCGCCAAGCCAGCTAGGTGTATCCAGAGGTAGGGATCGCGATGGGGAAGAGTCATAGCATGTTAGACGGGCGACAACTTGCGACGTTGGGTGACCAGCTTGAAGGCTTGAATGATATCGCCTTCTTTCCAGCCGTTAAAGTTATCGACCCCGATGCCACATTCAAAGCCCGCAGCCACTTCTTTAACGTCGTCTTTCATCCGCTTGAGGGAATCGAGATTGCCTTCATAGGCCGCTTCACTGCCTCGTTGAACCCGAATGCGACAGTTACGTGTCACCTTGCCAGACAAGACATAACATCCGGCAACGGTGCCTTTGCGAACGGGGAAGACGGCTCGAACTTCGACTTCGCCCAAGGGTTCTTCGACTAGTTCGGGTTCTAACAAACCTTCCATCGCACCTTGAATATCATCCAGCAGGTTGTAGATGATGTCGTAGTCGCGGACGTCAACGCCTTGACGGTCAGCCGCTTGGCGCGCGCCGGGGGCTAGGGTGGTGTTAAAGCCAATCAGAACCGCGTTACTGGCAGCGGCTAAATCAACATCCGTTTCACTGATTTCGCCCGGTGCCCCGAGCAGGACTCGGATTTGCACTTCATTTTGCGGTAGCTGCTGCAGCGCCGCCAAAATTGCCTCAATCGACCCCTGTACATCTCCTTTAAGGATAATGTTGAGCTCTTTGAGGTCGCCCTCTTGAGCTTGGGCGGAGAGACTGCTCAGAGTCACCCGGCGAGAAGCCATGGCCTGCTGCAAGCGGGAGCGTCGCTGTTCGTCGGAGCGCGAATCGGCAATGCTGCGAGCTTCACGTTCATCGGCAAAGACTTCAAACTCATCGCCCGCCGCCGGTACATCGTTGAGACCCAGCACCTCGACAGCAAACGAAGGCGTGGCGGCAGTCACCCGATCGCCGCGATCTCCGATCATCGCCCGCACTTTACCGAAAACCGAACCGGCAACGACACTATCGCCGACTTTTAGGGTGCCATTTTGCACCAGCAACGAGGCGACCGGGCCCCGAGCTTTATCGAGGTTGGCTTCGATGATGGTGCCCTTAGCTAAGCTATCGGGGTTGGCGTGTAAATCTTCTACCTCAGAGACGAGCAAGAGCATTTCCAGCAGGGTGTCGAGGTTATCGCCATTGATGGCACTGACTGGTACCACGATGGTTTCACCACCCCACTCCTCGGGCACTAAGCCGTGCTCCATGAGTTCTTGCTTGACTCGGTCGGGTTGGGCTGTCTCTTTGTCGATTTTGTAGACTGCAACCACGATAGGCACTTCAGCCGCTCTGGCGTGACTGATCGCTTCAATCGTCTGAGGCCGCACCCCATCATCTGCAGCGACCACCAGAATGGCAATATCGGTGACTCGCGTACCGCGGGCCCGCATGGCGGTGAAGGCTTCGTGACCGGGGGTGTCGAGAAAAACGATTTGCTGCTCAACCCCATCATGTTCGATATCAACGTGATAGGCCCCAATATGCTGGGTAATGCCACCGGCCTCGCCCTGAGCCACTTTGGTTTTACGAATGGAATCGAGCAGGGTGGTTTTACCGTGGTCAACGTGACCCATGATGGTCACCACGGGCGGTCGCTTCGAGAGATTCTCTAGATCATCAGCGGTCAACATTTCCGTGACCTTTTTCGCTTCTGATTCGACCTCGGCGGTTTCCACCAGAATTTCGAATTCTTCCGCCACCATCTTGGCGGTTTCGATATCCAAAGTCTGGTTGATATTCGTCGCAATGCCCTTGAAAAACAGCAGCTTGATGATCTCGGTTTCCGGCACCTTGATCAAACTAGCCAGTTCATGCACCGAGAGCCCAGTGCTCAAGGTGACCATTTCTGGCCGCTCGGGTTCTTCGTTTTGATTGCGGCGATCGCGCCGTTGATTACGGTTACTCTCACCGCGCTGCTGTGGCGGCTTGTGAGACTTGGGGGTACTAGGTGGCTTGGGACTAGACTTGGATTTCGGCTTGGGCGGGCGCGCGATCGAGCCGCTCAGAGCTGCCGAAGCCCCATTGTCATTCAGGTCACCCGTCACCTCGTCAATATCCGCCAGGATGTCTTCTTCCTGATGCTTCAGGAGATCATGACCTCGCCGCTTCGTTTTGGCCTTGGTGGTTTTTTGTTGCTCTTGCTCGTCTTCTTCGCGCTCTTTCCCTTTGCGCTTTTGGCGAGGCGGTGACGGCCGTCGCAAAATGGGTTCTTCAACCACATCGCCTGGTACGGCGGCGGTATCATCTTCATCTTGTGACGGATCGTCGTCGATGGCTTCTGACCGTTTGGGCTTAGGCCGACGGAGCTCGGGTTTGGGCTTGAGCTGAGGCGCTTCTTCCTCTTCGTCGATTTCGCGAATCTCAATCCGCGTCGGCTGAGAGGGATCGCCGCCCCGATCAGCACTGCGATCGCGCTTCTTGAGAACTGGCCGCGAGGGGCGTTCTGGTCGTGAAGGCCGACTCGGGGGGCCAGCCAGTTCGAGATCAGGCTGCTCAACTGTGCCCTCACGCGACTCTGGCCGATCCACTTGACGCGAAACCGGTGAGCGAGGCATCGCGGGCTTCGGCATGGCCGCCTCGCCCGGACGCTTGGGCCGAGGCCGAGGCACTGCCGAGGGTGACTGAACAGCGGCGGGACGACTGGGGGGAGCACTCGCCTCATTGCCGACCGGTGCGGCAGGACTGGTGGCGGCACCGGTTGCTTCAGATGGAGCCGGAGTGGGAGCCACTGCTGGTTTGGGGCGATGCCGCCGAATTTCTAAAATCTGTTGCTTTTTGGCTGGCCGTGGGGTCTCTTTTGCAGTCGGAGCCGTGGGCTTTTGAGGACGACGAGGAGGAGAAGGCTTAGTCGGCTTGTTGAGTAGTTTTCCTGACGTTTGCTTGACCTCGTTCTGAATCTTGAGTGCATCGTCACTCGTGATACTGCTGCTGTGGCTTTTCGCCGAAATCTCTAAGCGCTCACAGATGGCCAGAATATCCTTATTTTCCAATCCGAGTTCCTTCGATAATTCGTATATTCTGACTTTGCCGTTGTTCATCCAAATCTCCCTCGTCGATACCGCTATTCCATAAAACAAACCTGCTTTGCTAGACAAAACTTACATTGACTCGTTGCCGCAAACTGCCGCAACCCTAAAACTCAAGCTATCAAAACTAGGCTTATAGGTCTCAAAGAGCACATAAACGTCAACTCTCTAAGCGAATGTGTGTTTCTTGGCAGAGCACTATGCTACCAAACCCTAATCATACTGTAATCAACCGTTGAGCTAATGTTCCACGGGAATCTCTTAACTATAGGAGCTTTTCACCCAGAGTCGATGATTCCGGCAGGGACTCAGATACAGCGATAGTAGGGCGGGTTAACCGTTGCTGCAGCTGTTGGTAAATCTGCTCGGAAACGGGTGCCTTTAAGGCTCGCCCCAGCCGATTTTTCTTGTGAGCGGCTTTGAGGCAGGCGGCCGTCGGGCAGAGGTAGGCCGATCGCCCCATCCCCTTGTCTAATTGTACTGTGCCGGTAGGGTAGACCCGCACGACTCGCCACAGGGCCGATTTCGGGGCGATCGCGCGGCAGCTCACACAGCGTCGGAGGTTAGGTCGCATAACGTGAACGTGATGGCGGCAACAATCACTCTTCTTCAGGGGCGGCACTGGCGCTAGTCGCCTCCCTCTCGGCAGTCGCCGGAGCGATCGCCTCAGCTGCTGCTTCATCTGCCGCACTGTCTGGAGCGGTCTCCTCCGCCTCCGGCGCGACCTCTGCCTCTGCCTCGGCTGCCAGCGTGGCGGTGGTGGCCACTGCGTCTGCTGGTTCTGCTGCTTCTCCTGCCGCCGCCGCTTCGGCCGCTAAACGGGCTGCTTTCTCCGCTTCGTAGGCCTCGTCTTCCGCTTTCCAGGCCGCGAGCTCGGCGGCCTCGGCGGCTTCCTTCGCTAGACGTGCCTCTTCAGCCGCCTGGCGAATTGCCAACTGCTCGGCAATCTTCTGGTCTTCTTCGGCATAGTCGTATTTAGCCGTATCTTTAATGTCAATTTTCCAGCCGGTGAGCTTGGCGGCTAGGCGAACATTTTGCCCTTCTTTACCAATGGCTAAGCTGAGTTGATCTTCGGGCACGAGCACATGGGCCTGCCGGTCTTCGGGATTCATCAAGCGCACTTCATCCACTCGGGCCGGGCTGAGGGCATTGGCGATGTACGTGGCTGGGTCAAGCGAATAGCGAATGACATAATTTTTTCCCCTCGCAATTCGCTCACGACCGCTTGAATACGCGAGCCCCGAGCGCCAATACAGGCTCCGACGGGGTCGACATCGCGTTCGGCGGTGTCAACGGCAATTTTGGTTCTCGGCCCGACAGAGCGAGAGGGCGGGTTAGCTTCGCGGGCGACGGCCACGATGCGCACAATTTCGTCTTCGATCTCGGGCACTTCGTTGGAAAACAGCTCAACGACTAGGGCTGCGTCGGCGCGCGAAACCAGCAGTTGAGGCCCGCGGTGGGAGCCTTCGGACACTTTCTTGAGTACAACCCGAAACTTGGAGTTAGGGCGGTAATTGTCGTTGGGGAGCTGATCACGCTTCAGCAACTCGGCTTCGACTTCCGGCTGACCAGTGCCGCTGCTAACGGTCATGATGACGGACTGCCGTTCAAACCGCTGCACCGTCGAAGTGAGGACGGTGCCTTCCAGCTCTTGAAATTCTTCTTGAATCAGCTTGCGCTGCTGGTCGCGGAGTTTTTGGGCAAGCACCTGTTTGGTCTGAATCGCCGCCATGCGACCAAAGTCTTTTTGCTCAGGGGTCACGTCGAGCACAACGGTATCGCCGACTTGCGCTTCTGGGGCAACTTCTAACAGTTCGGCTAGTGCTATCTGATGGTCTGCATTTTCATCCTCTTCGGCAATGGTTTTGGAGGCCAACACCCGAAACCCCTGGTCGTCTTCGTACTCGACGTCGAGTTCAACGTCGAAATTATCGAAGTAACCCTCATCAAAATGAATGTCTTCGGCCACGCGTTGAGTGCGACGAAAGCGCTCGTAGCCCTTGAGTAAAGCCTCTCGTAGGGCATTTTCGACGGCATGTTTAGGCAGATTGCGCTCGCGACTGATGCTATCGATTAGGTCTTGTAGGTTGGGCAGGCTGACTAAGGACATGGGCTAACTTACTAACTCCCTCAAAATGGTGGCGATCGCCCCGCTGGCGACCCAATGAAATTGCATAAAAATTTCGATTTATCCGATTTAGATAGACTTATTCAACTGCTTGGTCACTGAGTTGAACGGTTTCTACTAACGTTCTCGGCAACTTGGTGGGTTTCCCCTTACGACTGAGATAGAGGTGATCGTCGTCGCGCTTGAGTAGCTGCCCTAGCCAAGTGTGACGATCTTTGTAACGCTCTGAGAGCTGCACTTCTACCATGAACCCTTTGAAGACGATAAAGTCACGATCGGACAGCAGCTCGGAGGAGACACCAGGGCTAGAGACTTCGAGCACATAAGCATCAGGGATCAGATCGCTTTCATCTAAGACCGCTTCCAAAGCCTGACTCATCTGTTCACAGTCATTGAGGCTGGTGTCTTCTTGCTGGCAGTTACGCACATCAATCCGGAGAACCGGCGGTGAATGGTTAGTCTGAAAGACTGCATCCACCACCTCTAGCCCTAGATGCTTAGCAACGGGCGTCGCTAAGTCTAGGACTTCAGGAATGAGCGGATGAGCCATGTAGCACTCCAATAAAAAAAGTGGGTAACGTGCCCACTTCCTCAGAACATGTAGAATTAGGCACGAGCAAATAGCCCCGCCATCTACTCGGCTAATCATATTAGCGCATATCCGCAGGGCGTTCTAAACTGCATTGGCGCCATGGTTTGCTGGGATGAAACCTACTGGCGGACTTGAGTCATATTATAAAGTTTGTAATTGCCCTCTCTGAGGCGATCGACGTCTTCCACAGAGAGCTGTTTGACGTAATTGATCTTGATTTCTTCTAATAGGGCGACGGTCCACTGTTCGAGTTCGTCCACTGTTTTGTTTTGCTGAACTTCGGTGCGGAGAGCCTCACCGATTTTGGCAATGAGATTTTGGGTGAGCGCACTCCCCTTTTCATCTTCCAAGGCGCCGGTCATCGCCTGATAGAGCGTTTGCGATGTTTGATTGACTACTTGCTGAGCGATTTGATCGGGCAGGTCGCCAATGCCAGGCAGCTGCCGAAACCCTTGATAGCCAGGAGCCTGCTCAAGGGCGCTGACAAGACTGTGCTTGAGCAGGGCGTCGAGTTCGGGTTTGACGACGGGCAAGACCTGATACATCGTGATGGTCGTCAGCTTGCTGGCGATCGCTTCTACCTCATTCACCCCATTAATATCGACGTATTGGCGTTTAGAACCGAGTGCCAACATCCAATCAGCGACGTCGCCATCCCGCACGAGATTTTGAATCTGGTCGACAACGCGCAGCACGACAATCTCGGTGAGTTCCACCGCAAAGTTGGAGATTAAGATGCGGTTGACTCGATTCCGGAGGGGGATCAAGTTCACGAGCTGCGACTGATTGAGCCGAATCGTCACGGGAATCACCCGTAACCAGCGCCAGAAAGGTAGGAAAAAAAACAGGTCATACCACCGCAGCAACAAGGCATCTAGCCAGGTGTAGTTTTTGTAGCGACGGCTGATGTAGAACGTACGCGCGAGCAGCTCAGCGGCAAAAAATAAGACAAACCAGCCATCGAGTTTCCAAAAGTCGTTGCGGGGGCCGCCATCTTCACCGATGCGCCGAAAGTAGTTGGTTTCCAGTAGCGGTTCGATATCGGCGTTAAAAAAGCCGATTTCTTGAGTCCAGCCAGCTTGGGTGAGGTAGTCTTCGCTCCAAAAGGTGGTAAGCGCCTGTTTAGAGGAATCGACCCCGATGCGATCGCGAATATCGTTCTTGATGCGCTCTAAAGTGCCTGACTTGTTGGCAATTTCGAAGGGGTTTTCGTCAACCATGCTGATGCTTTGTTGCTGCAGGTCAGACAGCAAGGTCGCCGCTTGAATGGATTGCAGCCCCGTTTGAGCCACCTGCTCTTCGAGTTTGTCAACAGTTTCGAGATACTTAACCGTGGCGCGCTCCGGCTCGATGCCCTTAAAAACTTCGCCATACCAAATGGTGAACTCGGGAAAAAACTGCAGGTAAACATCACGAAACCGGATATAGCTGGTGTCAAACAGCACCAGCGTCAGGTTGATCAATGCCACGATCGCCACAATACGCTCAAACCAAAGCGCAGTGGTT
>CALCPB010000974.1 GCA_937897665.1 uncultured Halomicronema sp.
TGGTATGGTCTGCGTGAACATGTGCCCCATGCTTATGGTCGTGTGCCCCATGCTCATGGCTGTGGTCATGGTGGTCGTGGTCGTGTCCAGACTCAGAATCTTGGCCAAAGTACTGATCTGACTCGAATAAACCCACACTCAAAATGAGCGGTAAGGGCACCTCTGACTTCGTTGTGCGAATGATGCGCGCACCTTCTTTAACCTCACGCATCTTGACCTCCAGCTGATCAAGAGCCGCTTCGTCTACTAAATCCGCTTTATTCAGCAGCAGGATGTCGCCATAGGCAATCTGGTTGTAAGCAGCCTGACTGTTAAATAAATCAAGGCTGTAGTTTTCGGCATCAACAACGGTCACGATAGAGTCGAGACGCGTGAGGTCCCGCAGTTCTGTGCCTAAAAAGGTCAGCGCGATCGGCAGCGGATCGGCCAGCCCCGTCGTTTCGACGACCAAGTAGTCAATTTTGTCTTGCCGCTCTAAAACTTTGTAAACGGCATCCAAGAGATCATTGTTGATCGTGCAGCAGATGCAGCCATTGCTCAGCTCAACCATCGTGTCGTCGCTATCTCCGGCGGTAATCAGCAGGTCATTATCAATACCGATTTCGCCAAATTCGTTGACTAGCACCGCTGTCTTGAGGCCGTCTTGATTGCTGAGAATATGGTTCAGTAACGTCGTTTTGCCGCTGCCCAAAAACCCCGTAATGATGGTAACCGGCATGCCATGCTTGGCGTCTTCCATGCCTTGAGCTTGATTAGAGGTAACCACTGAAGTCATAAGCTACTGCCAAAAATCGCGATAGTTCCCATCATAATATTCTTTGCGAAAGGCGGTTCTGCTGAAAGGACGGAGTCCGTCTCAACGGTCCGTTTTGAGCCAATCTGGTGGGTCACGAGCCCGTCAGTCAAGCTTTCTAGAACGCCGTGCCCCGCCCCCTCTGGTGAGGGCACGCTGGTTCCGGCCTGCCCCGTTGAAATAACAAAACCGGGATGGCGATCGCCACCCCGGCACTCAGACTGTATGCAATCAGTCGTAATTACATCAAGCCAATTTGTGAAAGAATGCCTTGACCCGTGAGGTACTCAGTGGCGAGGCCAATGACAAAACCCAACATAGCCAGACGGCCATTCCAGGTCTCAGCAAAGTTAACAAAACCGAACTTGTTTTCGCTTTCCATGGTGATTGATTCCTAAGCGGCTATAGGCCAACTTAGCGCAACTGCTTGTTACATATTGTAACGCAGCTAGCGATAAGGGTATTTCTCCGAGCCCTAAAAATTAGCCCTGTATTCCTCTGTCGTCATCTGCAATCGTCCAATTTGCCCTCAAATTCGCCAGGATGGCTCGGTAATTCGGGTCAAAATCAGCTTGCCCCTCTCCCAGCTTGGTTTGCAGCCTGGCGGCCTCATCGCTTATGGTCCAGCTCCCAGGCTCCGTTCCAGTTTTTGGGCATCCCCTCCCGGAGGAAGTACTGAATGCGCTGCTGATAGAGATGTGCAGTTTTATCTTGAGGGTGTTGGGTGCATACCGCGTGGAAATGCTTGGCAGCCGTGTCTAAATCCTGGTTAGTATAGGCAGTGATGCCGGCTTCAAACGCTGGCAAGGTCTCTAGTTTTTGGCGACGCCTCAGATCAGGCTCAGCGTCTAAAACCTCATAAACGGCAATGTCTTCAGTCCGCCCTTTGACAATGACCCGGTCTAAAAATCGAAGTTGATAACGGTCATGGTCTTTTAATTGACGGCGCACGGTTTCCGAAATGATCAGTGCCGCGCCATAAACTTTGGAGAGTCCCTCTAGGCGGGCGGCCAGATTAACCGTGTCGGATAGGGCGTCAGGTTGAATCCGGTCGGGCTCACCGATCATGCCTGCCATGACTTTGCCAAAATGTAGGCCAATGCCGATTTCGATCGCAAAGGTGCTGGGTGATTGGGTATCAATCTGCTGATTGTGTTCTTGCACTTTTTGAAACTGGGCGATCGCCGAGTCGATGGCATTTTCTGCCGCATAGGGAAAAACGGCCATCATGCCATCTCCCATATATTTCACCACGAAGCCGCTGTGCGTTCTCACCAGTGGTGAGATGCGCTGTAGATAGGTATTGATAAATTGGAACGTTTTTCGCGCTTTCATCTTTTCGGCCATGTTGGTAAAGCCGCGAATATCGGAAAACATCACCGTCATCTCTTTACTGACGTGGTCACCGAGTCTGACTTCGGTCACACTTTGCTTTTTCATGAACTGGAGATATTCCGGCGGAAAGAATCGCGAAAAGGCATTGCGCTGTTCTGCTAAGCGCGCAAACGATTGTTGAATTTGCCCCGCCATCTGGTTCACCGAATCGGCCAGTTCTCCCAGTTCGTCAGTGCGGTTAATCTCAACCCGCTGCTGCCAACGCCCAGCGGCAATTTCTTTGACGGCGGCATTGAGTTGCAAAATCGGACTCGTCAGGCGTTGAGCCAAAAGCGTGCCCACAGCGAGGGCGATCGCCAGCGCTAAGCCACACAGCACAATCGTAATGCGGGTGTTGAGCTGAATTTGCCCCATAAATTCGGATTCGGGCACCACCACCACAATCAGCCAGTCCAGACCAAACCCATCATTAAAGGGCAAGACTTCTAAAAACTGGCGTTGCCCATCGAGGGCAAACGTGAGCTGCTGGCTCTGCTGAATACGGCCAAAGGAACTGAAACGATTGAGCAAATAGGTAGCGGATTCCTGAACTTGCGCATTTTGACTTTGGGGCGCCGCCAACAGCTCAGGCTCATCCCCCACCGCTGACATGAGTGGTTCGTCTGTTGAGCTAGAAATCAGGTTGCCCTGACGATCAATGACAAAGGCCTGTCCTGATTGCCCAATTTCTAGCTGCTTCAAAAAAGTTCGAAATTCTTCTGGCAGCACCACATCGGTCGCACAGACCCCCAACAGTTGGCGACCATTGTGACTATAAACCGGCAGACTGGCCGTCACGTTGGGTAAGCCCGTGGTAAAGGCAAGATAGACTTCCGTCCAAGTCGGGCCTTCGGTGTTGATGGCAGATTTAAACCAGGGCCGCACCCGAGCGTCATACGTGGGCTCGGTCTGACCTAAAAAATGCTGTCGATAGCCTCTTACATCTAAGCTGCTGTGCTGGCGGAGAAAATTTGTATCGGAATTACTGTAAGACAGCTCTAACTGCCCCGTCTCAGGCGATCTTAAGATGCCAAAAAATTCTCCTGAGCGAGCACTGCCACAATACACAAAGGCGATCTTGGGATAAAGTCTCATTTGCTGTAACAGCAATTGTTCCCCTTTGGTTGCTTGTTCTATTTCCAAATCGCCGTTAGAAAATGCGGTTGCATTGAGGCGATTGATGGCATGGGGATCACCTAAGTAGCTTTCTAACTCACCCTCAATGCGGGCTGACACTTCACTCCGCAACTGTGAGGCTAAAACCTGCACTGCCTGTTGACCATTGCGAAAAGAAAGATAGCCCACCAAACCAACCGCCGCAAACAATTGCACCAAGACCGGTAACGTAAACGCCAAGTGCAACGAAGAATTACGAATTGCTGTCTGGGTACGTCGTCTCAAAACATGGAGACTGCGGTGCAGTTGTTTCACGGTCTAATATCAATGTTTACTGATGGCCGTCTGTCGTGAGGAAGTGCCAGAGCAGTCGTGCAATCAACCTCAATAGCCTTTATGTAAGGGCTTAGCCCATTGCCGACTTTCGTCAATACTAAACTGCCCAGTTCCCCCTGCGAATCTGCTGTCATTAAATTAATGTCAACATGGCTGCCTGACGCAGCCACTGGGTCAACAATCTTGGCGTGAAACGCCAGGAAAGAGCGATCGCCAGACGGCTGCGAGCATGGTTTAGGGATCGCGGCTAGCGTCGAAATATTGGCTGAGGTAATCTACTGACGACTGCCCGGGCTGCCGCCACTATGTAGGAACTCATTTTTAGAGACGCTTAGCCAAAACGCTTAGCCAATTAGAGAACGCTTAGCCAAACTGTTTCTTCGCCTCTTCGTACACCGCTTCTGTAATTGAAGTAAGTCCCTTTTCTAGAGCAAACTTTTCGATTTTTTTACGGGCCGCTGGTCGCACAAAAAAAGGAATTTCTTTCAAACGAGCAGTGGCGGCTGGAGTCCACTCTACGGAGTTGGCCATAAGGAAGAAGCGTTGCCAATAAACTACGGCAATTATCTCAGATTCATTGTCCCCAATTGTTGACTCCGGCAGTGAATTGAGCCTCTCGCAATGTCAGATCTCCGCTATCCTTAAGAGCACAGAATTGCCTAAGTGATGAATTGAGGGCCTGAGATGTTCAAGCCAGTGAGCCCAATTGTCCGCAACTGCCTCTGGGGTAGTGCCGTAGTGATGGTAGGCCTGGGGGGCCTGTTCAGCTCATCCGCGATCGCGGATGGCATTCCTGGCGTCACGTTAGGGACGGAAACCGGTGCAGAGACCGGCACTCCCGTGACTGAGGGCGCGAATGCCGCTTACACCCAGGCGATGCTGGTTGGGTATGCGGCGACGGAACAAGCTGACTATCAAACGGCCTTAATCAACTTTCGGCGGGCCTTAGATGAGCGTCCTGGTGACGTCTATGCGCTCAGGGCCATTAGCAATGTGGAATCATACATCGAGGCCGAGCGCCGCGATCAGCTTCGCCTACAGCGATTGGCAGAGCTGCGGGGACAGGTTGACGCTGCGGTCACCGCGAGAGACTGGGCCTGCGCGGCGGCGACGGTTGACGAAATGATTACCCTAGTGCCCGCTGACTCTCTCGACCGCAGCCGGTTAGTGACCTATCGAGGTGAGTTGTCGTCTCTATTGGATGCCCGGTCAGACATTGATCAATGGTCAACCATTTGTCCTGGCTAACGTGGGGGGGGCACGAAGTTAAATCATTTTTTGCGATCGCTATCTGCTTTTGCCCCTCGCTATTATGCAGATGTTGTGTTTTTGTACACCAACTGCACCGGGTAATCTGCGATGACTGCTCCACCTGCTAATTCGCCTTCAATGCCCGCCGATGATGGGCAACATCTCTCGCGGCTGCGATCGCTCGTCGAGCGCGTCATGGCCGATGGCAAAATCTCCGCCGATGAAGCGCAAGAACTGCGCGACGCGCTCATGGCCGATGGTCACATCTCCGCCGATGAAGTCGATTTGATCCGAACGGTCATGCAGCAGCAACTCAAGGATAGACATTTAGAGTTTGAGTAGAAAATATCCCATGTCACTCAGAATCACACCGGGAAACAGCTATCCTCTCGGTGCCACGGTAGACGGCAAGGGTGTCAACTTTTGCCTCTATTCGCAACAGGCGACTGGTGTTGATCTCCTGTTATACGCGGGGCCTGAAGCCCCCTATCCAGAGCATACGATTCATCTAGACCCGCGCTATCATCGGTCGTTCAATTATTGGCATGCCTTTGTTAAAGGCATCAAAGCCGGACAGGTTTACGCCTATCGAGTGACCGGCCCGAATGATCCCCGACGGGGGCAACGCTTTGATGCCGCCAAAGTTTTACTTGATCCCTACGGGCGAGCCGTCGTAGGGCAAGAAAACTACGATCGCCAAGCCGCCTGCCATCCGGGTGAATAGTCCCCCTATGCATTGCGCAATGGCGTCGTAGATCTGCGAACTTACGATTGGGAAGGTGATACGCCGCTCGATATCCCCTACTCCCGCACCGTAATCTATGAAATGCACGTTAATGGGTTTACGCGCCACCCCAGTTCTGGCGTGGCTGCTGAAAAACGGGGCACGTTTGCAGGCCTGATTGAAAAAATCCCGTTTTTGCAATCGCTTGGGGTGACTGCCGTCGAGCTACTGCCGGTGCATCAATTTGATGAGCGCGACGCTCCCCTGGGGCTCAGTAACTATTGGGGCTATAGCACCATCAGCTTCTTTGCGCCCCACCGGGCCTACAGCTCTCGACAAGATCCCGCTGGCCCGGTCGATGAGTTTCGAGATATGGTCAAAGCCCTCCATAAGGCCAATATTCAAGTCATTTTAGATGTGGTGTTTAACCACACCGCCGAGGGCGATCATCGCGGCCCAACGCTATCATTTCGCGGCATCGACAATCAAACCTATTACATTCTAGAAACCGATGATGCCTCAATGTATGCCAACTACAGTGGCTGCGGCAACACGGTTAAATCAGGGCATACCGTAGCGAGTCGGCTAATTCTTGACAGTCTCCGCTACTGGGTTTCGGAGATGCACGTTGACGGCTTTCGCTTTGATCTCGCTTCGGTCATGTCGCGCGATCGGGTAGGCCGACCGCAGGATGATCCACCCATTTTGTGGGCGATCGAATCAGACCCCGTACTTGCTCGCACCAAACTGATTGCTGAAGCTTGGGATGCTGCCGGATTGTATCAAGTGGGCTCCTTTATTGGCGATCGCTTTGCCGAATGGAACGGCCCCTTCCGTGATGATGTTCGACAGTTTGTCAAAGGCGACAACAACACGGTTAGTAAACTTGCCGCGCGGCTCTTAGGCAGCCCTGATTTATTTGTGGATGATCCACAACGGGAGACCAATCGCAGCATCAACTTTATTACCTGCCACGATGGCTTCACCCTCAGCGACGTGGTGTCTTACAACTGCAAGCATAACGGTGCGAATGGCGAGCACAATCGCGATGGTAGCGATGCCAACTTTAGCTGGAACTGCGGTTCAGAAGGCCCATCCGATGAGGCCGCAGTACGCCAATTAAGGCTGCAGCAAGTCAAAAATCTGATCACAATCTTGCTCGTGGCTCAGGGTACGCCGATGTTACTCATGGGCGATGAAGCGGGACGCACGCAAAAAGGGAATAACAATGCCTATTGTCAGAACAACGCTTTGAACTGGTTCAATTGGGACGCCCTGAATGAACATCACGAAATCTTTCGCTTCACTCAACGGATGGTTGATCTGATTCAGAATTTGCGGCTGTTTCAGCAACAGAACTGGTTAACCGTGACCGAGTCCTTCATCGAAGCACCTCACCTCATTTGGCATGGGGTCAAGCTATTTGAACCAGACTGGTCAGACCATTCCCACAGCCTGGCCTTTACCCTACATGACCCCGCTGTGGAAGAAGAGATTCATATTATGCTCAATGCCTATTGGGAACCCTTGTGTTTCGACTTACCGCAACCTCATCCTCATAGCCAGTGGTATCGCATCGTCAACACTGCCCGCCCCACGCCCAATGACATCGTAGCCGGCACAACAGAAGCGGTAAAAAGCCGCCAATATCTCCTAGCAGCTCGTTCTTGCGTGGTGTTGATGGCGCTATAGCACTTGCCAGTCTGATTAGAACCCGACTGCGGAGCCATTTAGCTAATGCGCTGAGGGTCAAAGTGCGTTTCATTGATGCGACCCTAGCGTTGACCTGACTTCCAATCGTAGGCGCGCGCTCCTGCCGGCGCGTAACCATAGCCGTCGTCGTCCCGCTCATCTATGCCCGCTTCATCGACATCGACCCAATCAGGTGATCTCGGCTCGCCTACTTGAGCGGTCAACTCGGCTCGTTTCGCCGCGTCCCGTTGACGGCTCGCCATGGTCGTTGTCTTGGGACGCGTTCCCTAGCGCCGACAACCACCGAAAATTGTCTTGCTTAGGGAGATTATTTAAGAGCAGATCTCTTACCGCCAGGGTTGGGTGACGCGGCTAAGTTGTTCATATTCGGCCGCAGACATGGCCCACCCGAGAGCTCCAGCATTTTGGTGGGCCTGCTGAGCATTCTTCGCGCCGGGAATCGGCACCACATTACCGCCACCAATGAGCCAATTAAGCGCTACCTGAGCCGGAGTTTTGTCGTGGGCTTGAGCGATCGCCTGCAGCGTTTCAAGCACCAGCGCAATTTTAGTCAGGCCAGATTTGCTAAAGCGGGGGTTGAGTTTTCGGGCGCCTTCAGGAGCTTGATAATGAGCTGCCGTATATTTGCCGGTGAGCAGGCCTTGCGCCAGCGGACTGTAGGCCAGAATGTTGACATTCAGCTGACGGGCCTTATCTAGCACGCCGTTGGTCTCAATCTGGCGATGCAGCAGCGAATACTGTACCTGATTGACAGCAAGGGGGACGCCCCGTTCAGTCAGATAGTCGTGGGCCATTTGCATTTGTGCTGCGGAGTAGTTGCTGACCCCCACCGCTTTGATGCGTCCTCGTTTCACCTCATTGGCTAGGGCATTCATGAGGTCTTTTTGGCCGAGGAAAAAGTCTAGCGGCCAGTGCACCTGATAGAGATCAACGCAGTCTAGCTGCAGACGGGCCAAGCTAGCCGTCAACGTCTCAGCAACGGCCTGAGCCGACCAGCGCCACGGCAGAGGAAAGTATTTCGTCGCCAAGAAAACCGGCTGGTCAGTGCGCTGCAAAAAGCGCCCGATTAACCGTTCTGATTCTCCGAGGCCATACACTTCAGCAGTATCAAAAAAGTTGGCTCCGGCCGCGATCGCCGCCGCAAACGCCTCATATAAATCGGCCTCGGTATAGTCTTTGCCATAGCTCCAAAACAGGGCATCGCCCCACGCCCAAGTGCCTACCCCCAGCGCTGGAATCGTCGGGCCATCGGGAGTTAGCGCGATCGCCTGTGGGGCAGACTGAAACGGTGCATTCATACAGTGCTCAATCAAACCAATAGGGTTGCTGGGAATCTGTGGATCGGACGCTTGCGGAAGCGACAAGCTGGATAGGCTACGGTCCGGAAAAAATCGCTTCTTCTAAATCTTGACGACTCAGCGAATATTTGAACACCCGCTGTACATCTTCGCTACTGGCTGGCGCGTTGAGATAGCGTACGAGAATTGAATCCACTTCCAGACTAATGTCGGCAGTCCAGTCAGTTTTTTCAACATGCCATTCGTGGAGTTCTTCAGGATTTTGACGGCACCCTTGCTCGCGTAACCACTGCTCAATTTCCGACAGGGGATGGTTATAGAGGGGCGTCTCAGCGCTGGGCATGACCATAGGGCACAAACACACGGTTATGAAGTGGACTTAAATTATTTTCGGAGAAAGGCTATTTGACGGCAAGGGTGGACGAGATTTCGTCTCATCCAGGGGGCGCATCGGTGGCGCGGGCGCGGACGGCTCGGCATCAACAGTGGGCGCTAGTGACGGTGAAACGGGAGCAATTTCTGGGGTTGGCGGAGCGGCTAACACTGCGGGTTGATTGGCATCGGGATGCAGCACAATAGTGCCTTTAGCCCAACCGACCGTAAAGACCAACACCAGACAGCCCACAAACGTCACCCCTAAGATAAATAGGGCGAACATTTCTCCCGGTGACAGAGGGCGATCGGTCGGGTCGAGATAGGCGCTGTCTTTGGCCGATTGGCGGCGTTCTGAGGCGGGTCGGTTGAGGTAATTCGGCGCTTGCATAACGGATAGCTTCGAAATGCCGATGCTGTAGTCATAGGCTAACCGGGCCTGAGGGTTGCTCAAGGTAGCATAGGCCTCGTTCAACACTTTGAACTTTTCGGTCGCGATCGCCGCCGACAGCGTTGTGGTATCCGGATGATAAAGCTTACTGAGATCACGATAGGCGCGACGAATTTCCTGCGGGGAAGCGGTCGGCCTCACCTGCAAGAGGATGTAGTGATTGGGGGCGGTCTCTTGGTTGGTCATCGCCTGCCCTCGCTAACACTGGGCCAGTTCGTAATGCTCTCCGCGGGTGAGGCGAATTTGCGCGAGGGCAAAAACGACGGGAATCACGCGACCATGATTCGTAGCGCTCGCCCGCCAGCCTAAATCGGCAAAAAACCAGGCCCACATGGCTGGTCCCAAAACAGCGAAAAAGCTGCGGGTCGCGGTGTATCGCGCCGCGTTTACCGCCATGCCTCGCGACGCCATACTGACGGCGACTCGACTGTGAATCTGCCCGGCCAACGTCAATCCGCCCCGCTTCAAAGTTTGAGCGGCGACCTGTCGCCGGGCCATCTGCACCGCAAACTGGCGGGCAATTTGCTGCAGCAACCAGGGCCGCACCACCGTACTCACAGCGATCGCGCCGCTGCCTTTTACCAACAGCCCGAGGGGATTTTTTTGCAGCGGCAGGGGCAACGCCTGATATTCCGCACTGCCCACAATGGATTGTTGCACTTGGCGTTGCAGCAGGCGTTTTTCCGATTTAGGCAGTCGTTTCCAGGCTTTTTCCATCACGTGCAAAAACACTTCGGCCTCTAAATCAGTCGTCGAGAGGCCGTCGGAGTAGGCGATACGCAGATGTTGGCACACCTGAATTAACGCCTGACGATAGGAGACGCGATCGCAGCCCCCGGCAATTACGGTCAGGCCATCGGCAGCCAAGTAGCGAAACCGCGCTTCGAGCTGATCGAGCCAGGCTTGCCGCCCTGCCCGCTGCACGTCTGCCGGTTGGGGGGCACACATATAGTCCAAAGGGTTCAACTTGGGGCGAAACAATAATTCTGTCAGCGCCTGTAGTTCGTCATCCGTCGCGAGCTCAAGGGCAGAACGCAGTTCATCCACGACAAGGTACCCGGTTGTGTCAAAATCATCTGTCTTATTCTAAGCACTCAGCCGAAACCCGCGCAAAAGGATGCGAAATGTTCAGTACGGCTCGAATCAGGTGATAGCTTATGAAACAGCCGTGCTCAGCAAAACAACATGACCCTTCAAGATGTGGCAGTGGTGGGAGCGGGCCTCGCAGGCTTGGTCTGTGCTCGGCGATTACAGCAGGCAGGCCTCACGGTCACCGTTTTAGAAAAGTCTCGCGGGTTGGGCGGTCGCATGGCGACGCGGCGCATCGACGGCAGCCCCCTCGATCACGGCGCGCGCTATGTGCAGCCCCAAAGCGAGCCACTGCAGGCACTGACGCAGCACTGGCTAGATCAGCAACTGTTGACCCCATGGCAACCTCACACCTATCGGCTCGATCGCACCGGCCAGCTCCAGTCTGACAACTCAATCCATCCCTGCTATGTCGCCCCTGAGGGCATGTCAGCGCTGGGCAAAGCGTTAGCGACTGGTCTCACGCTGCACCGGCAGCAGCGCGTCACCACG
>CALCPB010000975.1 GCA_937897665.1 uncultured Halomicronema sp.
GGGGAGTGTGTCCTAAATCCGTCAGCGATCGCGGCACTCTGTCCAACGTCTCGCCGGTCTCCAGTTCGTCCCCCGAAGCCGCACCCAAATCTTTGAATTTGCGAGCCGTCACCAGCACCCGCGACTCTAGCGAACCCACGACTTTATTAAAGGCATCAACGCTGCTATCCAATCCCCGGCGCAGCTTGCCCATATGGGCAATGAGCGTGTAGGTGCGATCGTACATTTCTTTGCCCAAGCTGCTGATCTGCTGGGCGTTTTCAGCCAGTTTTTCTTGCCGCCAGCCGTAGGCAACGGCTTTGAGCAGAGCAATTAGAGTCGTTGGCGTGGCCAGAATCACCCGCTGATCTACCCCAAATTCAATCAGGCCCGGATCTTGCTCTAGCGCCGCGCTAAAGAAGGTTTCCCCTGGTAAAAACAGCACCACAAACTCGGGCGCAGGCTGAAACTGTTCCCAATAGCCTTTGCTGCCGAGTTGGGTCAAGTGGGTGCGAATTTGCCGCGCGTGGTGCTGCAGGCGATTGCGTTTAGCCACGTCATCGGTCATCTCTAGCGCCTCCAAATAAGCCTGCAGCGGCGCTTTGGAATCCGCCACAATCTGGCGCTGGTTGGGCAGCTGAATGACCATGTCGGGGCGCAGTCGGCCCGCTTCGGTCTCAGCGGTCGCCTGCTGTCGAAAATCGCAATATTCCACCATGCCCGCCATTTCGACGACCCGCTGCAGCTGAATCTCGCCCCACCGGCCCCGCACTGTGGGCGATCGCAATGCCTTGACGAGGTTGGCAGTTTCGCCCTGCAGTTGCGTTTGCGCCACCGCCAAAGATTTGACCTGTTCGGTCAGGGTGCTATAGGCAGCGGTGCGGGCCGTTTCTAGCTCTTTGAGGTGGCCACTCACCTGCTGCAGCGACTGGTGTAGGGGATTGACCAACGCCGCGATCGCCGCCTGCCGTTGGCCCAACTCTCCTTGAGCCTGACTTTGAAACTTGGCCAAAATCGTTTCGGCCAGCTGCATAAATGATTGTGAGTTGCGCTGCAGGGCATCCGCCGATAGCGCTTTAAACGCATCGGTGAGACGCTGCTGGGCCTGATCTAACAGCGCCTGCTTTTCCTGGCCGAGAGCTTGCTCTTGCTGTAGTCGGGTTTGCACTTCGGTGAGCTGCGATCGCACAGTCACATAACTCTGTTGCAGCTGCTGCAGGTGGATATCGCGCTCCTGTAGTTGCTGTTTGATCTGGGTGATTTGCTCGAGCTGAGCTTCGGCCGTGGCGCGCAGGGTGGCCTCTTGCCGCCAGCTGCTCTGAGCGGTTTCTAGGCGCATTTCTCGATCTTGTACCGTGGCCTGCAGGTCTTGAATCTGCCGCTCTTGTTGCTGCAGCCGCTCGTAGGCGCTGGCGCGATCAGCCACGACGTCTGCTTTCGCGCGATCACGAATAGTTTGCACCCGCGTTTGAAATAGGAGAGTCGCGATCGCTCCGCCCAATGCCAATCCCACCAGGCCCCACAGTAAACCCTGCACCGCATCACTCCGCATTTGAGTGGTACTAAGGTAACAACATTTGTACTAATTCTCAACGCTTGCCTTGTTGGCTAGCCAACGGATAAAGCTGTCAACATTCGGTGAGTTGTGCCGTGGTGTGTCGTGATGGGATACCCGTTCAGAATTGAGCCGGATTGATGATTTATTCCGATGCTTTGGAGATGATCGCCGGGATGATCGCTTCAGACTGATGCTGGCTGAATTTCTAGAATTCCCATCATGCCTTGGTCTTCGTGGTCAAGAATGTGGCAGTGATAGACCGTTTTACCAGGGAAATCGTTAAACGCGATGCGTAGGTCAACAAACTCATAGGCCTTAACATTGACCACATCTTTCCAGGCCCGAAACGGAAAGGACTGACCGTTGCGACTGAGCACTTGAAAAGCATTGGTATGAACATGGAAAGGATGATCCATCCCGGCTTTATTGATAATGCGCCAGTCTTCTACCGTGCCAAGTTGGACTGGCGTATCAACCCGGTGATGGTCAAATCCCCGCCCATTAATTAAAAATGAATGACCGTGATCAATCCCATGGTCAAGCACAAATTCACGACGTCTGGTGGGCTCGGGCAACGAGGTTGTCGGTATCAACGTTTTGGGCAGTGGCACCGCAGTTGTCGTCTCGCCATATTGGAGTCGGGCAATCTCACGAGGAGCGTGATCGATGCCAGCTCTGCGGTGATGCCGGCTGCCCATTCCCCCCATCATGTCTGTAATGCCTCGGTCGTAAGGCAGACTCAGCAATGAATAGCGATTGGGTTCACGGGTGCCCGGCACCAAAATATCGGCCCGTTCTCCGGGCGCTAAAGTCAAGCCTTCTTCGATCTCAACAGGTTCAGATAAGGTGCCACCATCCAGCCCCATGAGATGCCAGGGATGATTGTCGAGGCGAAGTCTATAAATCCTAGAAGGAGAGGCATTCAAGAGTCGGACACGTAATAACCCTGATTGAGGAATGGTCAGAGTGGGAAGGAGTTCACCATTCACTGTCATCAGGTTGCCTTGTCGTCCCCATCGTCGAAACATGGGCATGGGTTCACGCGG
>CALCPB010000976.1 GCA_937897665.1 uncultured Halomicronema sp.
GTTTTCGAGAAAGCGGCGTTCGGGTGCTTGTTTTGCTAGGGCTAGGGCTTGTTGGTAGGCATCCTTTGCCTCAGCTATCTGACCTAATCTGCGGCAGAGGTCGGCGCGGGCAGCATGGGCTAGATGATAGGTCTGCAAATGACCTTGCGCTAGCAGCATGTCAATTAGCTGTAATCCGGCGGCGGGGCCATCGCGTAGGGCAATCGCTACAGCCCGATTCAGCTCCACGATGGGAGACGAATTGAGCTGGAGCAGCACGTCATACCAGGCAACGATTTGGTGCCAGCTTGTCTCGGCGGTGCTGGGAGCTTGAGCATGAACGGCAGCGATCGCCGCCTGCACAGAATAAATGCCTACTTGACCTGACGCCAGCACCTGCTGCACCAGCGCCCGCCCCTCAGCAATCTGCTCGGCATTCCAGAGCAAACGGTTCTGATCTTCGAGCAAAATCAAGTCACCTGTGGAGGAGGTGCGGGCCTCTCGCCGCGATTCTTGCTGCAGCATCAGCGCTAGCAGGCCGATGACTTCGGAGTCTGGCAAGAGTTCTGCCAGCAGTCGGCCCAGTCGAATCGCCTCTGCCGAAAGGGTGGCCCGCGTCACGACTGTCCCTGAGGAAGCGGCATAGCCCTCGTTGAATACCAGATAGATCACCTGCAAGACCGTTTCTAAGCGATCGGGCAGATCCGCCTTGGAGGGCACCTGGTAGGGGATTCCAGCATCGCGAATCTTGGCTTTGGCGCGCACAATCCGTTGCGCCAGGGTGGAGGGTGGCACGAGGAAAGCACTGGCAATTTCTTCCGTTGTGAGGCCGCAGACTTCTCGTAGAGTTAGCGCCACCTGGGCTTCAGGCGAGAGGGCCGGATGGCAGCAAGTAAAGATTAGCCGCAGGCGATCGTCCGCAATCTGACTGTCATCGGGAACTACCAGTTCGGCAGAGGTCTCGAGCTGGGCGGCCAAGTCGGCCAGAGAGGCATCAAAGCGGGAGCGGCGACGCAGCGTATCGATTGCTTTAAAGCGTCCGGTAGACACCAACCAGGCCCGAGGATTTGCTGGGATGCCCTGTTGGGGCCACTTTTCGGCAGCGGCAGCAAAGGCATCGTGGAGGGCTTCTTCGGCCAGATCAAAACTTCCTAGTACGAGTGTGGCAAAGACTCGACAGGCCTCGCTACGGTAGAGCCGATCTACGATTTGCAGAATATCGGGAACGGATGGATTGACCATAATTTAGGTCCCCAACTTGATGAAAGTAGCTCTGGGGTGAAAGCTTCGCCAAAATCCTCCGCTTCAAAAATGGGCCGAATTTCGACCTCACCATCTTGAAAGGGGCTCTGCTTAATCCAGGCGATCGCGTCGGCCATCGACGACACTTGCCAGATCCAGAAGCCCGCCACCAGCTCCTTAGTTTCGGTAAAGGGACCATCAATGACCGTGCGGTTTTTTCCTGAAAACTGCACCCGCACCCCCTTGAAACTGGGATGTAGTCCCTCCCCCGCTTGCATCACGCCCGCTTTCACCAATTCTTCGTTAATCTGGCCCATGGCAGTCAAAATTGCTTCGGTCGGCATCCCCCCAGCTGCGGAGTCGGGGGTGGCTTTGAAAAGCACTATAACTTTCATGGTGAAATCTCCTATTGAGTGATTAGGTTGACTGAGCGCCAGGGTGAAACAGCATTTCAATCCTGGCCCTATCACTTAGTCGAATGGAGCACGTCCAAATCGACAGGCTGATTCATTTTTTAGCCTTCCTCACTTTGCTGAACAGCTCCAGCATTCTGAATGGGACTATTTCTTGAATGTCATAATTGTTAATGAAGGAACATCAAAAATAAACTTTCCGGTCTATACAATATTCTTGAGTATTTTCCGGCCCTCTCGGCTTTGAATTCGTTGTTTCAAGTGCTTTTGAGGGCGACGACCCCTAAAGAAATTTAGTTAAGACAAGGCTTTTTTGAGGCTTAAAGTTAACAGTTAAGCTGCTTGATATTCTTATTTTTCCTTGTATTGGGTTCGCGTAGAATCTGAAACATTTGGGGAGACCCACCGCGTTATGCAAACTCCACAAGTTGCTGTTGACGTTCCTCGGGTTCGCTTACCCAAGGGGGGAGGGGCGATTAAAGGGATTGGCGAGACGTTTCAATCCAGTCCATTCACAGGAACTGGGAGTTTTGCGATTCCGCTGACAGTGCCTGCGGCGCGGGGGTTAGAACCTGACTTGCAGTTGACCTATAGCTCT
>CALCPB010000977.1 GCA_937897665.1 uncultured Halomicronema sp.
GGCTAACATGATGATTTCTTGACGCAAGGTCTGGGGCAAATGGAGAAGTGATTTGTGCATGGCCGAGGGGGACTTTCCCAAGGGCTCGTGACCAAGAACGGATTGTCCCAGCCGTTGCGTCATCGGCAATATGTTTAACCACTGAATGAAATGCATAGAACAGGCGATTCGCCTATTTCGGTACGGCGCCAATTTACGAATGCCGCACATTCAATCAGAGCAAAGTATAGGTCAGGGCAGCGACGCGAAAAAGACGCCACGTTGTCAAGTTGAAGATTCAGCACGCCATCAGGAGGACAGTGCAAGGTTGAAAGCCCATCATCAGGGTCATCAAGAGACGACATGCAGTCAATCCAGGCATCCATATTGCGCCCGTAGAATTCAGGAAAGCCGAACGCTATTGAGAAAACATCGTGAAATGATGCAGCATCTGTAATGGCGTTGCAATTGATGGTGATGGTTCGGTGTGGTGTCAACGTAACGGCCAACGTCAATTTCAGTTAGATGACCAGCGATAGCAGGTCAATGGGAAGACGCCATTCTGGTCTGATAGCCTCGGCTAGAAGAGCGATCGCACATATTCGCGGCGCATGCGGGTGATCGTGTCAATAGAAATACCCTTGGGACACACCGCTTCGCACTCACCATGATTGGAGCAATCGCCAAAGCCCTCGGTCGCCATTTGTTGCGTCATCGCCTGCACCCGTTGCGGGCGTTCCGGGTGGCCCTGCGGCAGCAGCGACAGGTGCGCTATCTTGGCCGCCGTAAACAACGACGCCGACGCATTCGGACAAGCCGCAACACAGGCCCCGCAGCCGATGCAAGCAGCATAGTCAAAGGCGAGATCAGCATCCGCTTTCGCCACGGGTAGGGCATTGGCATCAGGGGCTGCCCCCGTTTTGACTGAAATGTAGCCTCCTGCCGTCATGATGCGATCCAGCGCGGTGCGGTCAACAACCAAGTCTTTGACAACGGGGAAAGCTTGAGCTCTCCAGGGTTCTACCACCACGGTGTCGCCGTCGTTGAAGTGCCGCAGATAGAGCTGACAGGTCGCCGTTTTGGCCTGAGCGCCATGGGCTTGGCCGTTGATCATCACCCCACAAGAGCCACAGATGCCCTCCCGGCAGTCGTGGTCAAACTCAACGGGCAGACTGTCTTCAGCGATCAGCTGCTCATTTAGCACGTCCAACAGTTCTAAGAAAGACATGTCAGGCTGCGCTGCCGCCACGGTGTAACGCTCAAACTGTCCGGGCTGATCGGGGCTGGACTGCCGCCAAATTTTGAGATGAAGCTTCATGCCGCACGAGTTAATCAAAGGCAACGACTATATCCCCTAGTCTACAAAGTTTACAGCGGTGGTTTTGGGTCACGATATCGGAAACGTCAGGCGATCGCGCTCCGATGAATGCGCCTAATCTGCCAAACTTAGAAAGCACAGCATCGTGGATAGAGCGACATGCGCCGGCTACTGGTGGGAATTTTAATCGCGATCGCTCTGGTTCTCGCCATTGCGCCACCGGCCCTGGCCCATAATTGCCGGATTCAAAATCAGCACGAAATTTGTCTGGAACGCGTACAGCGTAGTGCCAAATATCACTGGCGCTATCGCGTGCAGGCAACCATCGATGGTGAACCCCAACCATTAACGCGATACAACTGTCGAGATCGCACGCGCACGCCCCTCGCGGGTCCCCAAAAGGGCCTCACCCAGCCGTTTTCACTCGCAGGTGTGGGCGTCCATATCTGTCAGTTGCTCAACCGTTAGTCGACGCACTTACCCCGTCGAGTCAATGCCGCACTTGGCGGGCTCAGACGAGCCCCACAACACCCAAAAAAGCGGTCGATGGAACCCGCTCAAAGTAGCTCCATCAACTTCAAGAAAGTCGGGCGACTACATCACCATGCCGCCATC
>CALCPB010000978.1 GCA_937897665.1 uncultured Halomicronema sp.
AGTGTGGTTTGTTTGTTTGCCATGGTTTGGGCGCGGTACTGTAGTGATGAATTCAGTGAGACGGGCCTGCTCGTTCTGCTGATCAGCCTAGCGGCATCGGCGATTGCGTCGGCCCTGTCTAGGACGCGTCATCAATCAAACTCGGAAGCCTGACGGAATGGAGATGACCGCGCCCGCTCCGGAAAGCTAGTTAGCAGCTAAACCGCTTTCAGCATCAGGACTCAGCCGCTAAATGATGACAGCCTCTAGTTTATTTGTTGTGCCCAACCCGCCTAATTGACTGCCCATGACCGCCCCCGCCATCTTGGCTTTAGATTTTGACGGTGTCTTGTGTGATGGCCTGATCGAATATTTTCAGACCGCTTGGCGAGCCTATTGCCAACTGTTTCTCGATGCGGAATCATCCCCACCCGAGGGCTTAGCCGAACAGTTCTATCCCCTGCGGCCGGTGATTGAAACCGGCTGGGAAATGCCGCTGCTGCTCCATGCGCTGCAGCAAGGCGTGAGCGCCGAGGCGGTTTTAGATCACTGGCCCACCCTAGTACAAGCGCTGTTGGCAGACACCTCACTACAGCCTGATGTGGCGATGGCTGCAGTAGATGGCGTCCGCGATCGCTGGATCAAGACCGATTTAGACAACTGGTTGAGTCTGCATCGCTTTTATCCTGGCGTGATTGACCGGCTGCAAGGGGCGATCGCCGCCGGTATTTTTCCCATCATTATTTCGACTAAAGAGGGGCGATTCATTCAGGCCCTGCTGGCTCAAGCGGGGGTAGATCTGCCCCGCGAGCAAATCATTGGCAAAGAGATCAACCAGCCCAAAACTGACACGCTGAAGCAGCTCCAGCAGTCGTCCGCTGCCGATGTCAGCAGCCCGGTGCCCATTTGGTTTATCGAAGATCGCCTCAAGACACTGGATAAAGTCAAAGCGGTGGATGACTTGCAGGATATTGTGCTGTTTCTCGCCGATTGGGGCTACAACACTGCCGATGAAAGGGCACGCGCCGCGAGCGATTCCCGCATCCATCTGCTATCGTTATCTCAATTAGTACGTGAGTTCTCGGTGTGGCAGGCGGCAGCCTCGGAGTAATTCAAAAGAAAAAATATCTCACCTGAAGCAGCCATTTCTGGGAACCGGTCAACAGTCTGCGGCCAGTTTTTCTGCGACCTCTCTCCCATAGCAATCGGGTTCTTGGACACGTTATTGCTTGGAATACTCTGAGCTTCGGTCAGGTGGATAAGGCTTCAGCCCAACTTTGGGAATCTGGTTTAGGAGCTCACGGTCAATGATCACCCTCTTTCCTGGAAGCGGATTCTAGACGCAATCAGAGCACTGCCATGTTGGATTTGATGAAGCTCGCCCAGCAAATGCAGGGTATTAGTCATCACCTTAAAGAAGAAGCCGAAGCTGCCGGACGCCGTGTCAAAATCGCTAATACGCTGATGGAGCGGGCTCAGGCCCATCAGGCAGAGCTGATCGAGCGCCTAGAGGACTGGCACGATCGCATCCCCTTTGCCATCGCCACACCGATGGAACCGTTGGATACGCGAGTGGCAATTGCTGCGGCACCCACAGCTCATACCGTATTGGCCACCGATGGGTCGCAGATTTCTCCTAGCCATCACGAAATTGCCTACTGCTATCTGCTCAACGTGGGTCGGGTGGTGCTGCACTACGGTCAGGGCCGCTTTCCGCTATTAGATAGTCTGCCCGAGGTCGTCTATCGTCCCGAAGACCTCTACATTTCTCGCCAGTGCGCCATACGGACTGAAGACTGGATGGGCCATCGCCGCACCGTTTCAGAAGCTCAAACCCTAGCCGATTTGGCCCTCACGGTGGCCGCGGAGTCAGCGACAGCCGCCTCGGTGCCCACCCTCGCCTTGACTGACGGCTCTTTAATCTACTGGTTTTTAGAAGACTTGCCTAACGATGCCCGCGATCTCATCTTGCACCCTATTTTGGCCGCATGGGATGAGTTGCAGGCGGCGGGCGTGCCCCTTGTGGGCTATGTCAGTGCCTCGCGCAGCGGCGAAGCGCTAAACTTTTTGCGGCTGCAGAGCTGCCCGTTTGAGGTGCCCGACTGCTTGACCCATTGTGCCTCCCAGCGCGATTTGGCCCCCTGCCAGGTGTTTGATCCGCTGCGCGACGTCGCTCTTTACGCCACCCATTTAGCCCCCGGCGAGCGCGGCCCGCTGTGGCGCAGTTCCGTCAATATTTTGGCGGACTATGGAGAGCACCACATCTATTTTTGCTATTTGCACGTGGGCGCCGAGATTGCCCGCATTGAGCTGCCCGCATGGGTGGCGCTCGATGGGGCGCTCCGTGACGCGGCCCTAGAAATGGTGATCACTCAGGTGCAAAAGGGCTATGGCTATCCGATCGCGCTGGCCGAAGCCCACAATCATGCAGTCGTGCGCGGGGGCGATCGCAGCCGCTTTTTTGCGCTGCTAGAACGGGAGATGATTCGCGCCGGTTTGCAAAATGTCGGCACCTCCTTTAAGGAAGCCCGGAAACGGGGCAGCATTGCCTGAGCGGGGGCGGAGAGCAAAATCGTTTCTCCCGTCGGATGGCTGGGTACTCTATCGATGATATTGATTACTGCCCGAACGATTAAAAGTTCGACGAACTCCTATGTCTGCCGCTGCTGATGCTAGTTTGCCCCTCACGACTGCCCTCCAGCAACTCGTTGAGCGATCGCTAGAGGACATGGCGGTCTACGATCATGAGCTGCGTTATTGCGCCGTGAGTCCAACGTTATCCCAGCGCTTGGCAGTGCTTAGCTCAGACTATGTTGGCCAAACCAATGCCGACCTGGCCGCCTTCGCCTCACCGCATCAACCCGCCAGTCCCTGGCGGCAGTATTGGCAGCAAGTCGACGATGTGCTCCGTCACGTTCAGCAACAGGTGACAGCTGAGCGACGGGTCCATTGGCTACCGGGAGGTGAGATCGGTCAGCGCTATGAAACCACCTACACGCCCATCACCGATCAGCAGGGGCAGGTCAGTTACATCGTGAGTGTCAGTCATCCACTTCCCCCTGCCGAGCCGTCGCTACTGGCAACGCCAGACAGTTTGACGGTAGCCCAGCTAAAGGCTCATCCTGACTCGATTGTGGGGGCACAAATGCCCAGCCAGGCGGCGGCCTCCCCAGCGCCGTCGTCTACCCATCCAACGATGGCCTCGCCCTCGCCCACGGAGCCGGTGCCCAGCCAACTGCCGGGGCGCTGTATCGAGCCGATTCAAGCGTCGGTCGATTTTCTGCAGTTAGTGATTGACAACATTCCCCAATACATTTTTTGGAAAGACCGCAATTCGGTGTACCTCGGCTGCAATCAACGGTGGGCAGAGATGGCGGGCTTGCCCGATCGCAACGCCGCCGTGGGTCTCACCGATGCTGACCTGCCCTGGACTGACGAACAGGTGGCCTGGTATCTGGAATGCGATCGCCGCGTGATGGCCACCGATACCCCGATGTTGCGGATCAAGCAGTCGCAGCGACAGGCCGATGGTCAGCTCAGCTGGCGCGAAACGAGCAAACTGCCGATGCATGATGCTCAGGGCAATGTTGTAGGTCTGTTGGGCGCGATCGAAGATGTCACTGATCGCAAAATCGCTGAAGATTTATTGAAAGAATCCCAAGCGACCTACCGCCAAACAGCCACGCGCGAGGCCCTACTCAACGCGATCTTTAATCAAATTCGCCAGTCTCTGAGCTTAGACGGCATTCTCGACACAGCGGCGCGGGAGGTGCGGCAACTGTTCAACGCTGATCGCGTGTTGTTCTATCGCTTTGATGAAAACTGGCAGGGGCAGATCGTCACAGAATCAGTGGTCGCACCGTGGATTGCAACGATCGAGCATCAGAGCCCTGACAACTGCTTTGCCGAAGAATATGCGGCGCTATACCTTGAGGGCCGCACCCAGGCAATCGACGATGTGGAAACGGCGAACATCAACGAATGCCACCGCGACTTCTTGAAAGGGTTGCAAATTCGCGCTAATGCTGTGGTACCGGTGCTGGTGCACAACTCGCTATGGGGATTGATGATTGCCCATCAATGTGCCACAACCCGAGCTTGGCAAGAGAGCGAAATCGACCTCATGCAGTCACTAGCGGCTCAGGTTAGTATCGCCATTCAGCAGGCTGAGCTCTACTCGCAAGCGAAAGAAAGCGCAGCAGTCGCGCGAGCCAAGGCGGCACAGCTGGAAGAGAGCCTACAAACGCTACAGCAAACTCAAACCCAGCTGGTGCAGACCGAGAAAATGTCAGGCCTGGGGCAAATGGTGGCCGGTATTGCACACGAAATCAACAACCCCGTCAATTTCATTTACGGCAATATTCCCCACATTCGCGAGTATTCGGATGACTTGATGACTCTGGTGAATTTGTACCAAAAACATCATCCGAATCCAGCGCCTGAGGTGGCTGATTTCATCACCGAAATTGATTTGGAATATTTGCTCGCGGATCTCTCCAAAATCTTGCAGTCATTGCAGTTAGGCAGCCAACGGATTCGGCAAATTGTCTCATCGTTGCGAACGTTTTCTCGCTTAGACGAGGCGGAAATGAAAGCGGTCGATATTCACGAAGGGCTCGATAGTACGCTGCTGATCCTGCACCATCGCTTTAAGGCCAAACCTGAGCGGCCCGAAATTCAGATCATTAAGGAATATAGCGATCTGCCGCTGCTGGAGTGCTACCCCAGCCAGTTAAACCAAGTGTTTATGAACCTACTGGGTAACGCCATTGATGCCTTGGAACAAGAACTCATAGCGGGCGATCGCGCCCATAAGCCCGAAGCCGCTACGGTCAAAATCATCACGACCAAACTCAACAATCAAGTTTTGATTCAGATTCGCGACAATGGCCCTGGTATTGACGAACAACATCGAGCCAAGCTGTTTGACCCGTTCTTTACCACCAAGCCGATCGGCAAGGGCACC
>CALCPB010000979.1 GCA_937897665.1 uncultured Halomicronema sp.
TCGACAATCAGTGCTCGCAGGCCCTTGTCCTTCATCAGCTTGACAGCTTCAGCATCTGTCGCGGAGCCCTTAATGGTCACTACTTGTTTGGTCATGATCTGCTCTGCTTTCATCATGGTGGGTATTCTCCCTTTAGATTGACTGACAACAATTGGCTCGACTCATCACGTGAGCAGGTGTATGGCATATTGGATGGAGCGCATGGCATGGCGACAAAGCTGAGGAATCTGTTTGGGTATCAGCCTGATGACATCGGCTTCTCCCAGAGGTGAGCCATAACATCTTTCTTATCCACCCCTCTGCCCTGGCCTTCCCTACTCTCTTCACTGCGCTGTCTCGAGCGCTTTAAGGGCATTGCATTATGCTCAAGCCATCTTCACGAGGTCGTTAATCCTCATAAATTCGAGCTTCAGGGGCATCAGGATTCTCTTCGGTATATTCCTGAAAGGCTGATTTTTCAGCCTCGTTCTTACGCTGATGAGCCGCTGCCGCTTGGAGTTCTTCCACGGCATCCCAAGCCGCGGCACAGGCAGGGGAAGTATCCCCCTGCGCCTTGCAGATCGCCCGGGCTTCTTCTCGCGCCACCTCAATGCGATCTTCCAGAAACATCTGCTTAGGCTTTTCAACAAAATCGCTCTTGCGCAGGATATCGCTGATGGAGATGATGCCCAGCAGCTGACCTTGAATGACGGGAGCACGACGAATCTTGGTTTGGGCAAATAGCCGGGCAACATACTCAACCCCCAGATCGGGATTCACCACGACACAGGGCTTCGTCATGATTTCGTAGACGCGCATTTGCCTTGGGTCGTGCCCAAAGGCTGCCACCTTATAGATAATGTCGGTTTCAGTCACCATGCCGTATGGATCGGCGGCGTGGCGGGGTTCCACAATCAAGGCGCGGAGGCTTTTATCTTTCATCATGGCAACAGCATCGGCAACGGTAGCCGAGCCACGAATTGTGACCACCGCTTTGGTCATAATGTCGGAGGCTTTCATCATGGAGGTAACCTAATTTAAATCGATTGACTAGGCGTAGGTAAAATCAGAAAGAGACAATCTCAACCTGTTTTTATAATATCTACGAGATGGATCTTACAGGGTCTCGATCGCCCTGTTTATGCGGAGAAAGATTAATCCTTGAGGCTTTCCCCAGTGAGAGATCTCTAGGTTGGAGATAGGCTCATCGAACTCAGTTGGCCAGGGGCATACGCCTCAAGGACTCTGCCTGCAGGAAAACCCATAATCATTAAATAGTCGCAGGCTGCGCAGGCGGTTTGAACGATATAATCGCATCCGTCTGCCTGGCGATCGCTCAGCAACTGACGTTCTGCAAAGTCACCACAATTGGAACATCGCACCCATTGAATTGTTGCCATCGAAAGCACCTCCAAAACCTCTGAAAGAAAGCATTAACACCGCTGCAATAAAAGACTATAGGTGGTGGCTAAAGCAGTTTATCTAGTGCTTCAGTAAAAGTTTCATAGGGTTTAACTCCGACTAAAGTTTCTACTAATTCACCCTGCTTAAAAAACATGACTGCAGGAATACTTGTAATACTAAATCGCTTGGCCACAGAGTAGTTAGCATCTAGATCTAGCTTAAAAACCTGCGCGCGATCGCCATAATCATTAGCTAGCTGATCGATTAAAGGGGCAACCAGCTTGCAGGGACCACACCAAGTTGCGGTGCAGTCCACGACTACTAAAGATTTATTCTCTAAAAGCGCATCAAATGTCGCTTCGTCTTCGATAAATGTGGCCGTACCCATGACTGCGTCTCCAAAGTAGTGGTGTTGAGAATATCTACCGACAAAAACGTGATGATGTTAGGCACTCAGGTGTGTGCTCTAAATGTCATACTCAGCTTCTTCTTGGTGCGTTTGAATGGTGCAATCAGACGTGGGGTAAGCCACACACGTCAACACAAAGCCTGCCGTCATCTGGTCATCATCTAAAAAAGACTGATCAGACTGATCCACCGTCCCTGACACCAACTTGCCGGCGCAGGTAGAGCATGATCCAGCCCGACAAGACACCGGCAAATCAACGTCTTGTTCTTCTGCGGCATCCACGATGTATTGGTCATCGGGGACGTCAATGACGACATTTAGCCCCTCATCATTCATCAACGTGACTTTATATGTAGCCATGGGTTGCTCCTATCAAAACAATTTTCAGATTAAACTGCAGAGTCTGCTGCTAATAGTTCTTAGCTGCCGCCTCTAGCAGATTTCTAAACTCGCGCTAATCGACTTGATTGATAGACGGGCAGCGATGCTTGCAAGATCTGCGTCACCGCTTCCGGCGAACGATTACCATCGATGTTGATGAGACACTCGCGTTTTTCGTAAAAGTCAATCAAGGGAGTGGTATCGGCCTGATACACTGCCAGGCGGCGGCGAATGGTCGCTGCGGTATCGTCTTGACGCCCTCTAGCCAGCGTCCGGTTAGCTAGATTTTCCGTAGACACCTCAAAGTAAATAGTCTGAGGATGCGGTTGCCGAAAGCGGGTGAGCAATTTATCCAGCGCTTGAGCTTGCGCTAACGTGCGGGGAAATCCATCTAGAATCCAGCCCTGCTTCATATCCGGCGCCTCGAAGCGCTCACGGATCAGCGCCATGATGAGAATATCGGGAACCAGCTCGCCGGCTTCAACATGGGTGCGCGCTTGAATACCCAGAGAAGTCTTACCTGCGATCGCCGCTCGCAAAATATCACCCGTAGAGATGTGGGGCACTTGCCAGCGATCGGCCAAAATACTTGCTTGCGTTCCTTTACCTGCGCCGGGAGGGCCGAGAAAGATAAATTGCATGGGACCTATAGTTAGATTGAATTAGCTAGATTGAATTCAGAGTATTGATAAGCTGAAGAGCAAAGTCATTAAGTTGCGACTAGCAATGAGCGCTGAACACCTCAGAAATCACGAAATTTGGGAAAGACTTGAACAAGGGCGGCAATCTAAAGCCAGTAGCGGTGGCTACGCAGGCTACGGGTCTCCGGCCTTTGGCCAACGAGCAGTCAACGGTGAACTGATCAATGACCCCGCAGAATGTGAAATCATTGAGCTAATTCGCCGCCATCACAAGTCCGGCAAGTCTTTGCAGAAAATCGCCGATTGGCTCAATCAGCAGGGCTACACCACCAAGCGTGGGCAGGCTTGGCAGCGCATTTCTGTCAAGCGAGTGTTAGACCGACTTTATGGCCCCCCGCCGAGAACCCGAGGCGTTAATCCTCAGAAACCATGACGGCTGCAAGTAGCGCCCTCGACCTGGGCCATGCCGCGACTGACAACCTCAACAGCGCAAAAGCCAGACCTAGAAAGACCATACACACTTTTCATTGTTACACCCCTGGAGTATATACCAAAATCCAGCTTAAATATGCTCCCAGCATTTTTTCTGGGAGTTGAAACGTTACATCCCTGTTTTGAGTCTCGGCAGGCTCATGTTTGAAGTCGTTCACATAGAGTATGAAGAGGCAGGTTCTGCTCGACAGTTGATTGCCTTTGGCAGCCTGACCACACAATTTGCTCGGTAACACTTATGCCCTTTGACGCAGCCAGTTCTTGGGTGCCTCGCCTTGAAGACGCGATCGAGCGCCAACCCCTGATGGTTTCACCCGACACCTCACTGGTCGATGCGATCGCGCTGATCAGTCAAGCGCATCACCAAACGTGTCGGTTAACTGCAGAAGCTACGTCCGCAGATCGGCCAGCCCTCACAGGACGAGTGAGTTGTGTGCTCATCACTCAAGGTCGAACAGTGCTGGGCATCTTGACTGAGCGGGATGTCGTGCGGCTGACCGCTCAAGCCCTGGATTTGCAAACAACCACCGTAGCCGAGGCGATGGCCCAGCCTGTGGTTACTCTCCCTGAGCATTCAGGCCACGATATTTTCGCCGCCCTATTTTTGTTTCGTCGCTATCGCATTCGTCATGTGCCCGTGGTTAACGAACAGCAACAGTTAGTGGGCATTATTTCCCACGAAAGCATTCGTCAGGTGTTGCGCCCCGCTAACCTGCTGCGATTTCGGCGGGTTTCTGACGTGATGTCGGCCAATGTGATTCAAGCTTCGCTTACGGCAACGGTGCTGCAATTAGCTCAGTTGATGGCCACGCACCGCGTCAGTTGTATCGTGATTACGCAGCTCGATGCCCATCAGATTGAACAACCTGTCGGCATCGTCACAGAGCGCGATATCGTGCAGTTTCAGGCGTTGCAAATCGACTTTGCGAAAACAGCAGCTCAAACGGTGATGAGCAGCCCGTTGTTTCTCCTCAGTCCTCAAGATTCCCTATGGACAGCCCACCAAGAAATGCAAACGCGCAAAGTTGGACGTTTGGTGGTGTCTTGGAACTGGGGGCAAGGCTTAGGCATTGTGACTCAAACCAGCTTACTCCGCGTGTTTGACCCGATGGAAATGTATGGAGTCATTGAAAATTTACAGCAGACTATTCACCAAATGGAAGCGAAACAAACGAATTTACCTTCCCCCACATCTTCCCAGCCTCTCAATTCCCCAAGTGTTGATTTAACGAACACGGCTTCACCCTCTACGCCAGGCTCCACAATTGCCTCAGAGGCTAATGTCGTCAATTCTGAGAGATTGTCTGCTTCCTTAGACCATGTTTATAACCATCTCAAGCAAATAGTTGATGCTGCGAATCTATCTCCGAATCAGCAGCAAATACAGCTCCAATCATTGCTGGCGAAATTGAAACAACTATCAATTGAATTCGATTTGGCAGCCAAAAACTCTTAAACATCCGCTAGCAGCACGTCAAGTCTCAGGGACTGTTAATATAGCGCGTGCCAAATCCTCATATGTCCCCGTCCCGACCAGCAAGAGTCTCTATCGATGCCATCAGGTCTGGCTTCGTTGGTGATTCGGCAGCTTCGTCAACAATCGGGCCAGCCCGCCTGTGACACCATGAGAATCGCAACAACATATCAGCATCGCCATGGATAGAAGCTATTAAAAACGGTAAACATACTGAATTTATCGGTAGATACCTCTTATTAAATCAATACTTAAGATTGCCTGAACTGGGGGCTTTACTTATCTTCAGGCGCGTCATCGCCGCGAGTCACAGCTCAAGCCAGCTCTGGCAGTGCGTTGGGCTACCATCACCACTCGCCCCGCAGAAATTTTGCATGGCTACACTCTATTGATTTTTCAATGGTTAACTGAATTTAGATAAAAACGTGCATCATTTGAGTCAAATCAACTCCCATAGAAATACTGAATAACTCTAATTGATGAACGGGTAACATAAACATGTAGTTGTGTTAACCGTTTCCGGACAGCTGCAATTTAACGGCACTAGACTACTGCTGATTTCAGAAGTAAACAAACCAGCCCCATTCTTTTGAATACTTTTGAATTTCAGATAATCAGCCCACAGTACTCATGCCAAATGGAAAATCACGAGGTGCTATTTATGATTCAAATCGGCAATAGCTCGCCGCACTGATACTCGTAAATCGCTTCTAGCGCGATCGCTAGTTCACCGACTGCTCTCAGCAACTTTGTCTCATTCAAACTTCTGAACGCCTGTTGTTCGGAACAAATCTGTGTGTCTACCATGTGCGCTTTCTAAAACTCCGATGCGTCGGAGTTTACTTGCGCACTGCTTAGTCATGCCTGCTTTTTGCTGCTTTTAATACACCACTGAGTTTCTCAAATTTAGTTTTTCATCTCAGATTTGAATCGTCCTAGCAAATTAATCGGTAACCGTCATGTCGCAATACGCACTCTATACAGGTATAAAAATCCTATTTGTTGATAGCTCTATCCACGGCTATCAAGATTTGATTGCAGGTCTCAGATCTGAGTATCAATGGCACCTGATCGATGCTGCACATGACGGCATTGAGCACATCACCCAGATGCTCAGTCAGCACTATTCCGCCGATCACATTCAAGAAATTCACATTCTCACCCACGGCTCGCCTGGATGCCTGCAGCTGGGCCATGCTCAGCTCAGCTTAGAGACTCTCGATACCTACAGCCAGAGCCTCAAGCAGTGGTTCGCCACCGCCGGATCAGCCTTAGCACCTCAACTCGTGCTCTATGGTTGCAACGTCGCCGCCGGTGATGCCGGAGCCGAATTTATCGAGAAGCTGCACTACCTCACTGGGGCTGAGATTGCGGCTTCTACCACATTGGTCGGTAGCGCCGCACTGGGGGGCAATTGGGATTTAGATTACTCAACCGATCGCGCTGCCGCTGGTATGCCGATCCGGTCTGAGGTGCTCACGGCCTATGCAGGTGTATTGGTCAGCCCGCCCACCATTGCCGATGCAGCGACGGCCAACCGCGCCACTGTCGAAGAAACAGCACTAGCCATTACGGGCATCACGATTGATGATCCCGAAACCCTTGAAACTCAAACCGTTACTCTGACTGTCACTTCAGGCATCATCACCCTCGCCTCAACTGCAAACTTAACGGGCCTTACGGGTGACGGCACTGGTACTGTTAGTTTTTCCGGCACGCTGACGGATATCAACAATGCCATTAACGGCATGAGCTACACCCCCGCGGCTGAGTTCAGCGGTGATGACAGCTTAAGCATTACCGTCAACGATGGCGATCAAACGGCCACGAGCGCTATCACCTTGGGGGTGACGCCAGACAATGATACGCCCGAGATTGCCCCGACGAGTCTAAGTGTGCTCGAAGGCGGCGATGGTGCCTTTGCCGCGAGCAACTTTGGCATTGAGGATGTGGACAACGAAGACGTCCAGATTATTGTCAAAATTGCCAGCCTGCCCGGCAAAGGCACGCTGAAATTCAACGGTAATTTTCTCGTCCCCGGATCGACATTTTCTTACGATCAGATCGACAAGCTGGAATATTTCCACGACGGTACGCAAACCACCGCCACGGGTGGCACCGCCGATAGCTTTACCGTCACGGTCGATGATGGTGCAGGCGGCACCATTGCTAAAACCACCATTCCCATTACGATTGCGCCGGTCAACCAGTTGCCGACGGCCACGGGCGACAACACTCTATTTGAAGGTCAAGAAGATTACGCGGTCACGATCGCGATCTCTGCCCCCGACCAAACCGCCGCTAACTACACGATTGAGCTGGCGTCGCTGCCTGAAGATGGCGTCTTAAAGTTCGACGGCAATGCTGTCACTAAAGGACAAACCTTTAGTTCTGCCGATTTAACGAAGTTTACCTACAGCCACGACGGCAATGATGAAGGGTTTGGCAACCCGCCCCCTGACAGCTTTGACATCATCGTGACTGACGATGGTGGCGGTACGGGCACGCCAGGGTCTACGACCACAACGATTGACCTCAACATCAAGCCCAACAACGATGACCCAATTTTGGTCAACAACAACGGCCTCAGCATCAGTACAGATACTGGGTTGAGCAAAGTGATTACCGCTGCTGACCTGAGCGTGAGTGACCCTGACTCCGCAACGACGCAGCTGACCTATACCCTTACCACCGCTCCCGATCCGACCCTGGGCAAGCTGGAAGTCTTTAACGGTAGCGTTTGGCAGAGTATTGGCGTCGGCGTTGGTTTCACCCAAGATGATCTCAACAGCAATCGGGTTCGCTATACATTTCACAAAGATTCGACTGGTGATCAAAGCTTTACCGATAGTTTCCAGTTTCAGGTGCGCGATGGTGAAATTCGCGAATATCCGACCCAGCGCGAAGGGGGCATCTGGAACGCGGACGGGTCTACCTTAGAGACGCTGACCTTTACCATCAACACGGTAGTGCCCCCCGACGGCAGTGGTGGCGCTGGGGGCACTCAAAATCCTGAAGTCACTAGCAACACCCCACCCGTCACCGACATCAACGTGGGCATTGCTGGCGTCGATGAAGGCAGCGTCACGACGATTGACGCCACGCTGCTGCGTTCAACCGATACTGACAATTTGCCCAGTGAAATTGTTTATCGCATTACCAGTTTGCCGACCAGCGGCAGCATTCAGTTGAAGGGTACCGCCTTAGGCTTGTTCGGCTCTTTCACCCAAGATGATGTTGACAACGCCCGGGTGACCTTCAAACACGCAGGCGGTGAAGACTTTATTGACAACTTCGGATTCACTGTCAGCGACGGTACTAACGTCACCTTTGAAGAGACTTTCACGATTGATGTCACACCGATCAACGATGCGCCCACAATCGCAGCTCAAGGCTCCCCTTTCCTTAAAGAAGGTGACACCCTCATTATTGATGAAACTTACATCTCTCTCGGAGATGTTGATGGCTCCGGCGAAAAGAAAAACGAAACGGAATTCTCGACGGTTAACGACCTGACCTTTAAGGTCACAGACACACCTGATAATGGCACGCTGCAAGTCGACCAGGGTAGTGGCTTTGTGGATGTCACCACCAGCACGATCATTACCCAAGCGCAGCTAAACGACGGCAAGCTGCGCTATGTCCATGGGGGCGATGAGCAATTTGCCGATCGCTTTGTGGTGAAGGCGAATGACAACACGACAGCAGCCAACAACCTCAGTAACCCAGCCACCATCAATCTGACGATCGCCTCGCTCAATGACGATCCGTCTTTTGACTCAAAACAATCGCTGACCGTGGCTGAGGGGGGCACTGGCACGATCAAGGGTGAGAACGGCAAAACCAATGGCGAGCCCCACCTCCTCTATACAGACCCTGACAACAGCACCATCCAGCGGCAGTATCGCATTACCGATGCCACTGATTTTGGCACCCTATTTTTGAATGGTGCCGCGCTGTCGGTGGGCAGTGTCTTTACGCAGGCTGATCTGGATAGCGATCGCATC
>CALCPB010000980.1 GCA_937897665.1 uncultured Halomicronema sp.
CTTCGCTCTATGCCTTTGCTCAAGTCATCGCCACCGGCCTCTGGCGTCGCTCAATAAAATAACCGCTGCCTTGCCCATGCTCCGTGATCGGACTCCCAACACGATTGGGGCAACGCCGGGGAGCAGAGGGGCAAGGGGGTCAGATTGATCGTCTTGTTTCAAAAAATCGGTGTCAGAACTTCCTTATCATCTTCAAATAAAAATAAATGACGATCTTCAAATATTTAGCGACGGTGCTTGCTGCCGCTTCAGTAGAGGTGATTTTGCCGCCCATCGCGATCGCGACGATTGCGCCCAATCAACCCTTTAAAGACCCATCAGTGAATGCGATCACCCGACCAGAGCCGACCCGACTAACCACCCTGTCTGAGCAATTCATCATGCCTCCTGCTGCCAGTACCCCTATTGCCACGAATGCTTCCTTAACTGCCGAGATGGCTGCCTATTTGCAGGCTCACTACGAAACTGGCCGATTCATGGGTACCGCGATCGTTATGCAGAATGGCGAAACAGTTTTTGCCCAGAGCTACGGCATGGCCAGCCTAGAACATCAGGTGCCAAATACGCCCCAGACAAAATTTCGCATTGGCTCCATCACCAAGCAGTTCACTGCCGCCGCCATCTTGCAACTGCAGGATCGAGGGCAGCTAGACGTGCAGGCTCCCGTTTCCACTTACCTGCCCGACTATCCCCAAGGCGATCGCATCACTCTGCATCACCTGCTCACCCACACCGCTGGCATTCCCAATCTGACGAGCTTTCCTGACTATCTAGAATGGATGCAGCAGCCCACTACCCTAGAGGAACTGGTTGCCCGCTTTCAAGATTTACCGCTGGAATTTGAACCGGGGGAGCAACATCGCTACAGCAATTCGGGCTATGTGCTGCTGACGCAAATCATCGAAACTGTGTCAGGTCAAACCTATGCCGACTATTTGCAAGAGCATTTGTTCATTCCCTTAGGACTGGAAAACACCGGTTATGAACAGCCCTTGACCGTGATTAACCATCTGGCAAATGGCTACCAGTTTACCGGCGAAGACTATCAACAGGCCGAATACATCAACATGGCGGTACCCACTGGGGCGGGGGCGCTGTATTCTACCGTGGGTGATTTAGTGCGTTGGCACCAGTTTTTGGTGAATGCGGATAATCGTCCACCCGGCATCCTCAGCGATGCCGTCATTGCCGCGATGCAGCACCCGCATGTAGCTTTAGGCGAAAACGCTAGCGGTGCGTCTTACGGCTATGGGCTCATGGTGGGCAAGCAGGGCTTTATTGCCCACGGCGGCGGCATCAACGGCTTTGCTAGCTACCTGGGCAGCCTGCCAAATCAAGGCATTACCGTTGCCGTCCTCAGTAATGTGCCAAATGCCAATCCTCCCATTATGGCCGAGGGATTACTCGCCATCTTGCAGGGCGAGCCCTACCCCATGCCCGCTAACGAAGCGGCCGTGACCCTGGCCCCTGAAGTCTTAGAGCGCTACGTTGGCACCTACCAGGTAACCCCCGAATTTCAGGTCGTCATCACCGTTGAGTCGGGGCAGCTCCACCTGCAAGGCACCGGACAGCCGAAAATTCCACTGTATGCCGCATCGGAGAGTGAATTTTTTGCCCGCGTCCTAGAATTTCGGATCGTTTTCAACACTGTTCCTGATGGCACCGTGAAAAGCGCCACGCTGTTCCAAAACGGACAAGAATTACCCGCGCCCCAAGTAACAATTGACTTAGGCAGAAATTAAGGGCGTGATTTCAAAAACTGTACGGCGATTTGACCATGCCTGCAGCCATCATGGCACTTGGTTCCTGCTACGTAGTGGAATCTGAATCAGAAATTCCGTCCCCTGACCAGACTGTGAGCAGCACTCTAGTTTGCCACCATGTTTTTCGACAATAATTTGATAACTAATCGACAACCCCATACCAGTTCCTTTCCCGATCGGTTTAGTTGTGAAGAAAGGTTGGAAAATTTGTTGTCTGACTGCTTCAGGAATTCCTACACCATTGTCGGCAATGACAATTTGAATCCACTGATCATCTAAAACAGAGGTACGAATCGTCAGCTGACTAGGATTCGCTTTGATTTCTGCCGGTGTCCGTTGTGTATTCCATTCATCTAAAGCATCGATAGCATTTGCCAGAATATTCATGAATACCTGGTTGAGGGGGCCAGGATAGCATTCAACCAGCGGCAATTCACCATAATCTTTGATTACCTTGATCTCAGGATATTCGGAACTTGCCTTCAAACGATGCTGCAGAATCATTAAGGTACTACTGATACCCTCATGGATATCTACCGGCTTGAATTCAGATTGATCGACCCGAGAAAAATTACGCAGCGACAACACGATATGACAAATACGATCAGTCCCTAGTTGCATCGAATCGATGATTTTGGCTAAATCTTCTTGTAGAAATTCCAAATCGATTTCTTCAGCTGCTGCTTGAATATCGGTCACTGGCTCAGAATAGTGAGTTTGATAGAGTTCTACGAAATCTAAGACATCTTGGACGTAATTTTTGACGTGGGATAAGTTGCCATGAATGAAGTTGATGGGATTATTGATTTCATGGGCGACGCCAGCGACTAATTGCCCCAGGCTGGACATTTTTTCGCTCTGCACCAGCTGCACCTGCATTTTGTGCAAATCATCTAAAGATTGAGACAGTGCTTGGGTTCGATGAGCGACCTGGTCTTCTAATGTTTGCGTGAGACGTGACAGTTTGATATGAGTCTGTACACGGGCAATGACTTCTTCTTTTTGAAAAGGCTTGGTAATGTAATCAGCTGCCCCCAATTCAGAGCCGCGGACATTATATTCGGCCTCTGATAACGCGGTAAGTCATAAAGTCGGAATAGCATGGGT
>CALCPB010000981.1 GCA_937897665.1 uncultured Halomicronema sp.
AAAACGCTGCAGCAAATCAACAAAACTGGGGGCCGGGTCTCCAGCATTACCCCAGCTTGACACTGTTGACGGTTCAACTCATCTAACCCGATTTATCCAAAGGAGGTAGCAGTCATGTTAGGACAGTATGCAACGAGTCAAGCCTCGAGCATTGACAGTCGAATTTTTGTGTATGAGGTGACTGGGTTAGCCCAAAATGAAGTCACTGATAGTCAACAGTTTGCGATTCGTAGCAGCGATCGCCAACAGATGCAGGTGCCCTTTCATCGCATGAATGAGGTGATGCGACGGATCACCAAGCTGGGCGGGGAGATTGTCAACATTCGTCCCCTGAACAGCCCTGATTCCTCAGCTGAAGCTGAGGAATAATCTCGTTGATTAAAGCGATTCACTCTCAATAACTTGAAGGGTGAATCGAGATCGTTTGCGAACCAGTAGGGGGCATTGTCTATTACCAGGAAGCCGAAAGTGAGTTTATGGATATGAGAATAAAAGCAAAAAGAAAGAAGTGATTGGAGTGTGAAGTGAAGAAGAATTATATGAAATAATTAGAGGATATGGAAAATAGCGTACCGGGGACTTGCGTTAGCAATGCACCTGATTATTCAGGCCAGCTCGACTCAATATCAGCGAGCACGCTCTCGACGTCTTCACCGCCGACATAGTCCACAATGCCGCTCCAGAAAGTGCCTGTACCCACTACGCCTGGCATCATATCCGACGCGTCAAAGCGCACAATCTCTGCATTGGCCAAAATCTCCGCCTGCTGCCGGGCGACCTCATCGGGGTACACATCTAACCCCACGTCATTGTGAGGTGAGATGAAACCGCCCAGGGCGGCCCAGGCTTCGTGGGCCGTCGGTGTCGTCAGATATTCCATCAGGGCCTGAGCTTCTGGCGTGTCATTAAACATGCCAAAAACGTCACCCGACACTAATACCGGTGTGCCAAATTCGGCATTGATACCTGGCAACGGAAAGACCGCTATCGTTTCACCTGGCACAGCGTCTTCGGGTAAGAAGCTGGCAATAAAATTAGCCTGACGATGCAGATAACAGCGGGGTGAGTCGCCAAACAGCCCTAAAATTGAGTCGCCAAAGGGCGTGCTAATAGCCCCCACGGTGCCCCCCGACACGTAGTCAGGATTCAGCACAATGTCGCCAAATTGTTCAAAGGCTGTTTGCACCGGGGGAGCATCAAAGGCGATGTCATGGGTAATCCACTGGTCATAAACCGCTGGGCCAGCGGTCCGCAGCATAATGTCTTCCACCCAGTCGGTGCCGACCCAGCCAGTGGCATCGCCACTTTCCATCCCTAAACACCAAGGCGTCGCGCCGTCTGCCACAATTTGGTCGCTTAGGGCGATCATCTCGTCCCACGTGGTGGGGAGGCTGTAGCCTTGGGCTTCAAAGGCCTGAGGGTTATACCAAACCAGGCTCTTGACCGACGCCCGAAACCAGACGCCATACAACTCGCCATCAACGCTGCCCAAGGTGAGCCAATCTTCCGGATAGGCAGCTTCTAGGGTGCTCATGTCCATAAAGTTGGTGATCGGAATGAGCTGTCCTGAGGCAGCGAAGTCGGCCATTAAGCCTGGCTGGGGAAACATGGCCAAATCGGGAGCATCACCGGATTCCACGCGCACGGGCAGCAGTGTGGCAAAGGCATCAGTCCCTTCGTAAATGACGTCGATGCCGGTTTCTGCTTCAAAGGCGGCAAAGGCAGCTTCGAGTTTTTCCTGCTGTTCGCCCACAACGACGCCCAACACGGTGACGCTGCCAGCGCCCGCTTCTTCACCGGGATCGTCGGTTGATTGCTGATTGCCGTCACAGGCGGCCAAAAGGGACAGACTGAGGCCAAGGGTGAGGCTGTGGCTCAGATGCCGTCTTAACGTGGCGCTGTTCATGTTTCTAAACGTTTGATGGTGATGGGTTTTGGCCTCTTCACCATAGGACGAGATGGAAATTAGGGCAAAAAGAATGAGTGGGAATATTACAGGTTCACGGACGGAGCCGAACGAATCTACCAGGAACGATGCGGCGGCTGAAACGGTGTCGCTGGAGCGCTCGATTTTGATTGATTTGGGTATAGAACGTCAACAAGACCCAACAGTAATACTGCCAAGCATCTGCTTTTAGTCGAGGAAATGCATCGGCAAACATCCATCAAAAATAGACGATTTTGGGCAATTTTAACGGATTAGGCGCGATCGCGCTTACTCTATTTTTCTTCTGATCGCCGCAGTAGCAGCCGGTATCAGAGGATGCCTGCCCTACGGTGTGACCGCTGAAGGAAACCGACTAACATCCAGGATAGACATCGATTTTACGGATGTATTTACCATGCCAGATCTGATTTTCGACACCCTGACCTCTCCTGAGGGTGTGGCCTTTGATCCGGAAGGCAATCTTTATCTCAGCACATTGCGACCACCCGCTTCGTTACCGGGATCCCCTGATACTGACCCGACCATTATCAAACTCGATCGCAACGGGGCCGTCGTTAATCAGCTCTCCCTCACGGGGGCAACGTTTGCCAGTCCTCGGTTAGATTTTTTACCAGAACTGGATAGCCTCGTGCTGTTTGCGCCCAACGGTGGTCTAGCGCTGTTGAATCCAGATACGCTCGACCCCATTGGCGCGATTGATATTTCTCGGTTTGCGTTTGACACGTCGGCGATTTATGACGTGGCCACCGGCGAGGTCAGTGATTTTGCCGGACTGATTCAGCCGAAACTGGCCTCCTTTGGCGATATTGACGTGCGCGTGGTTGACGAAGACACCGTACAGTTCTTTGTTACCGGCTATGCCGAAGGGCAGACAACACCCTTTGTGACGCGCCTGGAGCTTGAGGTGGGGGTAGGTTTCACCGAAGCCAAGGTGATTCTGGCGTCTAGTGCAGAGGCGTTACCCACAGCGTCACAATCGCCCCGCCTGTCGCGGGGGATTGCCGTTAATGACCAAGGCATTGTGTTGACGACACTGCCGATCGCTACGTCGGATGCGTTCTCGACAGAATTGCAGCCCCTGGATGTGATGGTGGCCTTTGGGGCGGATATGAATGTCAACGACGGCTTCAGTCCTGAGGAGGTGCCGGTCATTTTTGACGGCATTGATCTCCATAGTCAGGGGTTGACAACGGACGCGGCGGGTAATTTTTACATCGCCACTAATTCGGTTGGCTCAGAGGCCTTCGGCATTCACGGCGAAGGAGCCTTAGTGGGCATCAGCGCCAACTTAGACCAAATCATTGCAGTGGAGTCTTTAGGGTATCCGGCCAGCAGCTTCAGAGACGTGGCGATTGATCCGCTAACTGGCACCCCCTATGCGACGGTCAATACCTTTAGTGTGGGCACCCCAGATGATGACATCCTGGTGGCCTTCGCCCCCGAGCCGGTGGCCCCGGCCTTGCCAGCAGCGCCAGCACCGACCCTGCCGGTGAGTGAACCAGCGTCAGACTATGGTGAGACGGCAACAGTGAGTCAGGCTGCGGTAGACGTCGCGCCGGTGGATCTAGAGTCGGCGAGCAGGGGGATTGCTGAGCTCCCAGAAGCCGTGGCCGAGCCGCTATTGCCTTCACCAGCCGTAGCGGGGTCAGCCGTCAGTCTCTTGGCTACGGTTTAAGGTGCCGCCGACCCAGGGCCAAAAGCCTGCCCGGCGGCCCCATCGACGCTCTCTCAAGCCGTTGCCGAGCTACGGTAAGATGCTGTTTGGCAAGTTACTCACACCCGCCCCATCACGCACCCCTTTTATGAATCGTCAAATTATTCAAACCGAGCAGGCTCCCGCGCCCGTTGGCCCCTACAACCAGGCGATCGTCGCCACCGGGTCAATGATGTTTGTCGCCGGGCAAATTCCCCTCGATCCGCAAACCGGGCAGCTGGTCGGCGGGGATGACATCGCGGCTCAAACCGAGCAGGCGATCGCCAACCTGATCGCGATTCTAGAAGCGGGGGGCGCAACCCTAGCCTCTGTGGTAAAGACGTCGGTCTTTCTCAAAGACATGAATGACTTTGCGGCGATGAATGCCGTCTATGCCAAATATTTTGATGAAGCCAGTGCCCCAGCACGCGCCTGTGTCGATGTTGCTCGCCTACCCAAAGATGTGCGCGTCGAGATTGAATGCATTGCCGTGGTGTAAATGCATCATTCATTAACGCCGACAGCTTCGTGTCAAGGTCTTGCCGCATCTATCCCCAGACTTCATGTTGTGTCTACTGCTCCCATGGTCAAAACGAAGATTGGGAACTGAATAAAGCCAATCTGAGACTCGCGGCTGCCAGGTCTCACCAGGGCGAAAACCCCGCGAAATTGCCCTTAACGGTGAGAATTTTCAGATAATTCATCCGGAAAGGTTCTGCTTTGGCTCGGCGGCGACATAATAGGACAGTCTCATCAACCGCCAGTCGTTCAGTTGCGCCCGATGGCTCAAACGCTCTGCCGCGATCGCGTGAGACAGCCAGAGCGAGGAGACGACCATCATGGGCACCTGGATTAAGGAAACCGACCAAGCCGTTTATTTAATGGACGGTGGACAATACATTGATGCAGTGCTCAAGCGCCCGTCTTTAACGAACCCGCAAGAGCAGGTCGCCAATATTGA
>CALCPB010000982.1 GCA_937897665.1 uncultured Halomicronema sp.
AGCATGACGGGCCTCATCGCGGGCCATCAGATGAAAAATTTCGGCCAGCAAGGGGCTGCGCTGCTTAAGCTTGCGCGACAGTTCTTTGAAAAGCAGAAAGCCTGAAAATTCTGAGACGCAGGAACGTTCTAAATAATCGACAAAAGCCGCGCGTTCTTCCCCTTGAATATGGTTCCAGGCGGCTTCAAAGGCTTCAGTGCGAACAAAATGATAGCGGTTGTAGTCGGCCCGCATTTCGGTCAGCATCGCCTGCAGTTCTTCTTCGCCCTGAGACAGATCCATCTCAGCGGCTTTATCAAAGTTGGTGGTGTAAAACCGGGGCGCGAGCAGGGTTTCTTCAACGGTGGTTTTGACGCTAGGTGAGTTAGGAACAGTGCTGACCATAATTCTCCTGATACGGTACCCATCGGCGCTTGCCTAGGGCAATGGCAACCATTAGCTCCACCCACGTTATCAGGAAGCTAGGGGGCGATCGCGCGGCGAGCTGACACCTGTTACAAAGCGTCAAACATAGACACAATCGTTACTTCAGCGTTCTTCATGAATTCAAGTACACACTTTAAATGGGTCGGATGACAGCGCCTCCATCACCGCATTCAGAATGCACATAACGAGCCTGAGGGCTGCTCATGCGTCAACGAGTCTTGCACTGAACCAGACCTTAAGCACTATCGCTGCTTGCAGCAAACAAGAGGCGCGCCGCCCCCTCAACCTGAGCCCTCGGACTGACGCTGTCGGGGAGCGCCGGTAACCGCACCACAGTTTGATCAGCAAACAGTTCCTCAGGGAGCGCTTGCCCAGTCTGATAGCGGTTATGCACGACATAGCGCTGGGCAACTTGCATATCGGTCAGAGTGGTGTTGAGGCGAGCCGCTTCCGCCAGAATGGCCGACTGGTTTTGCACCACACCAATGAATTCGGTGTGGGTGGGGTCAGTCAGGCGCTTTTGCGCGTTCATCACCTGTTTACGCAGGGTTCGCAGCCGTCCCATCAGTTCTGTACGGCCCACCACATGCTGATACTTGATCCATAGCTTAAAGATCCAGGCGAGCCAGTCACCGAGTGCCACTGGCATTTCTAAAAAGCGGAGCAGGTGACCCGTGGGAGCCGTATCCAGCACAATCAGCTGTTCTTGCTCTTGCTCTAGCAGATCAATCACGGTGATGAGCGAGAGCATTTCATCAATGCCAGGCAAGGCTTGCGCCACGATCTGTCGCCACGCTTCGGGGCCATAGGCGATTTGCAGGCCATCGTCGCCCGTGTCGCCGCTCATCATTTCGGCCAGCTCCCAAAGGTAATCATGGCGAAATTTATCGAGAATGATATCGGCATCAACTTCTTGCGCCGAGAGATTACCCGTGATGGGTACCGGCTCATTCTGCAGCGTGACCTCGAAAGCGTCTCCCAGCGAATGAGCCGGGTCAATCGACATGACGCGCACAGCAGCTTGAGGATGCTGCTGGGCCATACCGGTGGCGATCGCCGCCGCGACGGTCGTTTTGCCGACGCCGCCTTTGCCGCCTAAAATCACCAATCGCCGACCCGCCGTAATGAAATCATCTAGCCCCGGTAACAAGGGCTCGGGCCAAGTCAGGGTGGTTTCAGGAGTAGTTTTGGCCTGCCAGGTTTGCGTCGGGGTCAGCCCGGTCAACAGCGACTGCAGCGCCTCACTGCCTACCGGCTCCAGCGGCCACAGCGGTAGCCCCAACACCGAATGAGGGGCTGGAATCTGGTCGAACCCAGCTAGATGCTGGTTTTGTCCGGCACTGCCCGTCAGCCGATTGACCACAATGCCGCCGAGGGGAATGTGCAGCTCGTCTAAAGCCTCGACAAAGCGTTCCGTTTCGCGCAGACTCAACGGCTCGGGAATTGCCACCACCCAACAGGCAGTGCGGGCAGCATCTTGTAGCTGCGATCGCCCGGCGGCCAAGTCAGCAGTCA
>CALCPB010000983.1 GCA_937897665.1 uncultured Halomicronema sp.
ACCGGTGACCGGCGGCAAGGGCTTAGCATCGGGCTTTTCGGTCAGAGAGGGGACCGCATGCATCAGGTCAAACACGCGCTCTACTGAGGCCTCAGTCTGTTTGAACTCGTTGTAGTGCTGCGTGACCAAGTCAATGGGGTGCAGCAGCAGGGCGATCGCGGCCAAAAAGCTGACCAGCGCCTGCGGCGTTAGATTGCCTTCGGCAATTTGCCAGCCGCCAAGAAAGAATAGAAACATGATCCCGATCGCTTCGAGAAAGCCGACGATGGGATACTGCAGGGCCTTGAGCTGTTCAGCGCGATAGCGCGCATTACGATTGTGGATGGCCTCTTGATCAAAACGCTGCTGTTCAAATTCTTGGGCGGCAAAGGCCTGCACCAGCCGCATACTGCCAAATACTTCGGTGAGCAACGCGGATAGGCTCGAAATCTGGCTCTGACTTTTGCGCGAGAGTTTAAGTAAGCGATTGCCAAATTCCCCAATGAGCCAGGCCATCAGCGGTGCGATGACGAGGCCCGCTACCGTCAGCTGCCAGTTGAGATACAGCATGTAGATCGGAATGGCGATGAGCTGCAGCACGCAGGAGACGAACTGCTGCGACATCTTGTGCATCACCTCGCCGATGCGATCGATGTCTTCCGTCAGGCGATAGCTCAGATCACCGGTTTTACTGCGTTCGTAATAATCCAGCCCTAGCCGCTGCAGGTGAGCATAAATTCCTGTTCTCAAGTCCAGCGTCACGTCGAGCGACGCCCGGATCATGATGATGTTTTCCCAATATTGGAAGACGCTGCGGATCAGGAAAATCACCCCGGCTAGGCCCAGCCAGTAGGCCATCTCCTCAACGTTGCCTTGCCCCATATAGAGCGCTACCTGGCCAGCCAGATAGGGCAGGGCTACCGTCGATAACACGTACCCCAAAATGCAAACAAACCCGATCAAAAATCGGCTCAGATGCGGTTTGATAAAGGGCGTCAGCTGTCGGTAGCTGGATTGCCGGCGGGGCGCAGCAGGGGTCACGGTGTGATCGTTCCTCGTTTGGGCTCAATGACCTCAGCTGGTGGGGCAACGGCATCGGCTGCCAGGTTATCTAAAATGAGCTGAGCAATGCGTTCAGAAGCGCCCGGTGTGCCGAGGCGAGCCCGACCATGATCGATGCAGGCGGTGAGATAGTCTTGATCCGCCAGCGTTTTTTGCAGGCAGTGCGCGGCCTCGCGAAGGGTGGATTGGTCAGCCGGAGCCTGGCCTATGGTTTGGGCCGACAGCCCGAGCAAGCGGTCTTGGGCCTCGGCAAAGGCGTAATTGAACTGTGGCCCTTCTCCCGGAATTTGAATCACCGGCTTGCCGAGCGCCACTGCCTGATCAACGGCCAGCCCGGCCATGCCGATGACGATGGTGGTGTGGCAAACAATGTCGTTGAAGGCGTTGTCATAGCAGAGAATCTCAGCGATCGCGCCGTTGTCTTGGGGACAAAAGAGTCGGCCTGATTCATACTGCCAGCCCGCTTCTGCCGCCAACGTCGGCACTGCCGTCATCAGGGCCGGTACCAGCGCCGCCCGAAATTGAACGGTATCGCCCATCAATTGAGCTGCTTCCGCGACGAATTGCATCTGCAGTTTGAAGTTACGTACGGCTTCGGGCATGCGAGAACCGGGCAGCAGCGCCACCATCGGCACGTCCGGCTTTAACGATAGATTTTTGCCCTCGGGCAGTAGCCAGTCGAGGGAGGGAATGCCGCCGTAGTGAACTTTCTCAAAGCCTTGTTGGCTCAAGTCTTCGGCTGTGTGAGGATCGCGGGTAATAATGGCCCGACAGCGGGGCGATCGCACGACAAAGCGCATCACAAAATCCGTTTGCAAGTGGCCCTCATACAAGGCCGACAAGCACGAAATAAAAGAGATAAACGGTCGTTGGGTCAGGTACGCGCAGGTTTGACCCACCGAATCACCCGTGGCGTGCACCAGATCAAACTGGGGGCCGTGGTGACGCAGGGCTTTGATTTGCCGCCAGCTTAGCACTAACAGTCCGGCTCGAATATCTTTTAGCAAGAGCCACCGATTGACGTAAGTAAACCCGCCCGAGGGCAGCACCTGAGTTGGCCCCAAAATGGGGACGCCCAAGCGACGATAGGCGTTTCCTTCACCCACAATGGGGATGGCAGCAATGTCAATATCGGGAGCCAGCTTTTTCAGCGTACGAATAACGTAGGCAGAGTGGTTGTCCTCACCGTGACCGTTGCTAATAAATAAGACCCGCTTAGGCATCGGGGGCAGCAGTCCTACTAAAGCGCAGATGCCAGTTTAACATTCTGCTTCAGTCATATCTGATGAAATCTCCGGTTATCGGGCGATCGCCCTCGTCTTAAGGTCGATACGACGCGCTAGAGATCAGGTGCTATCGGGACCAGTCGGGGAACTTTCCGGCTTGAGTCGAGGTCTGAAACTAAATTACGGTTTAAGGAAGCTATCATTCTGGCTGGAATCTGGTGCGATCACGAGCTGCGGGCAATTGGTCGCCTCAAATCGCTCTATCTTTCCTGACATCGGGTATTCTTAAGCCAAATTATTGAGCCTGTGACCCCCTCTGTGAACCCCTTATTGCCTTGTCAAGACTGTCAGCCAGCGCCACGCCAGCTCCGGTGGCTCGGGTTAGTCATGGTGAGCGTCACGCTGTTTGCGGGGATTGAGCTGTGGGTGGCGAGCTTGAGCCACAGCCTGACGTTGCGGGCTGACTCGGGCCATATGCTGACGGATGGCTTGGCGATGGGGCTGGCCATCGTGGCGGCCGCCTTGGCTCCGCGATCGCCCGTCCAGGCGCCGGGTAGTCACCGGCTGGAACTCGTCGCGGCGCTGATTAATGGGCTGGCGTTGTTGGCGATGGCCGCTTGGATTGGCCGCGAGGCTCTTGCCCACTGGCAGGGACAACCCACTGAAATTTTGAGCCTGCCGATGCTGATTACTGCTTTGCTGGGGCTGCTGGTGAATGGGCTTAATTTGTACTGGCTGCACGGCGATATGCGGCAAAATCTGAACCTGCGCGGCGTATTTTTGCATATCTTGGCGGATTTATTGGGGTCGGTTGGAGCCATTCTTGCAGCGATCGCGGTCACCTTTTTGCAGTGGCTCTGGGCCGATATTGTGATTGGTGCGATCGTCGCCAGCTTTAGTGGGGTCAGCGCCCTGCCGCTGCTTTGGCAGAGTATTCAGCGACTCTGGCGGCCCCTGAGTGTTGCTCCTGCGCCAGAGGCGGCATTAGCGGCTGTTGGCTGGCTGGAGTTGGGACAAACAGATTTAGCTAGCCTGGTGACTCAGTCGTCTCAAGACAGTGCCGACGAACCGGCCATTTGAGCCATCTCAAAATTTCAATCCTCTGATTTAAGGTCAGCGGGCCACTAGCTGGCAGATTGTCTAAGCCTGTGGCCGCTCATTTCTGGCCTGGTGGGATTGTCCGAGTTGACATTGCTGCAGTCAACTTTCCAAAGATTTGAGATTGACTCTTGAGCCTCAAAGCGATCGTCTACCTGGTCAAGTCACTCTTGTCCAAACCGAGGTGCGGATTTTGGCACAGCGTACAAACTGGCGTTTTGTAAGTAATCGCCAGTTTGTACGCTGTAGCTAACTCCAGCGCCGCCCTGTTGACCTGAACTTAACTTGCTGGCTTCATGCTAAATGAATGAGGGCAGCATGACCGCCATTATCGCCTGCGACAATCAGCATGAAGCCTGTCTGAGATGGTGCTTAGACGACTGCATTAGGCTGGTTTTGGGCATTCTGAGGTGACGTTAGTGGCCTATCAGGGTGATTTAATTCATCGGTCTCGACATGGGCAACAGTATCTTAATGAGTGTTTTTTCACTGTTGGTCATTGCATTCTCTAGGCGTCGGGAGGTGGCATCTGTGTATCTGTTTTGCGGGACTCTGCTAAGGACGGGGAGACTGTGCGGTAT
>CALCPB010000984.1 GCA_937897665.1 uncultured Halomicronema sp.
TGCCATCCTACTGGCTGTTTCCCAATAGTTCTCAGGATTCTTCGGTTTTCGCAGCGTGGATTTTTTTCATCCTATTGGCTGTTGCCGAGACGTCCCGCCTTGAACGGGATGAAGTCAGCGAGCAGTCGATCGCTACAGCCGGGATGGATAGATGCCCGGATACGGCCCATTGGGCTGCGTGGTTGGCCTTTTGGCCGCCAATGAGTACACTTAGGAGTGCATTCGTACTCCTGAGGGCTGCGCGATGATCTCAGTGCTGCATTTGTCCGACATTCACATGGGCAGCGGCTTTGCCCACGGTTGCCTCAACCCTGAGACGGGCATGAATACCCGATTGGAGGACTTTGTTGCGACGCTAGGCCGGTGCGTTGATCGGGCGATCGCCAGCCCCGCTGATTTAGTCCTGTTTGGGGGGGACGCCTTCCCGGACGCCACGCCGCCGCCTCTGGTGCAGCAGGCCTTTGCCAGTCAGTTTCGCCGGTTGGCCGATGCCAATATTCCCACCGTGCTGCTGGTGGGCAACCATGATCAGTACGCCCAGGGGCAGGGCGGAGCCAGCCTCTGCATTTATCGCACGTTAGGGGTGCCGGGGGTGATTGTGGGCGATCGCTTAGAGACACACACGATCCAAACCGCCAACGGGCCGGTGCAGGTGATCACGCTGCCCTGGTTGACCCCTTCTACCCTATTAACCCGTCCTGAGATGGAGGGGCTGTCGATGGCGGAAGTGAGCCAGCAACTGTTAGATCGGCTACGGGTTGCTTTAGAGGGCGAAATTCGCCGTCTTGACTCAACCGTGCCCACCATTCTGTTGGCGCATCTGATGACCGATACGGCCACCTTTGGGGCCGAGCGGTTTCTCGCCGTGGGGCGCGGCTTTAACGTGCCAATGGCGCTGTTGGCGCGACCCTGCTTTGACTATGTGGCGCTGGGCCATGTTCACCGGCACCAAGTGCTCTGTGAGTCGCCGCCCGTGGTGTATCCCGGCAGTATCGAGCGCGTTGATTTTAGCGAAGCTGATGAAGCTAAAGGCTATGTCTGGGCGACGGTCAAAAAACAGGCTACCCAGGTCGAATTTTGTCCCCTGCCGGTGCGACCTTTTCGCACCGTTACGGTTGATCTGACAGCGACGGATGACCCGCAGGCAAAACTATTACGAGCGATCGCTAAGCATGATTTACAAGATGCGGTGGTGCGCCTGCTGTACAGTCTGCGTCCCGACCAGGTAGACGTGGTGGATAACGCCGCAATTTTTGCTGCCTTGGCAACCGCCCACACTTACACCATTCATCCGCAAATCGTCACGCAAAAATCGCGATCGCGCCTGCCCGAACTGACCCCCGGTAACAGCCTTGATCCGCTAGAAGCGCTGCAGACCTATCTCAACAACCGCGAAGATTTGGCTGAGCTGGCGACCGATATGGTTGCCGCCGCCCAGGCGCTCATTGCTGACGCCCCTGTTGAGCTTGAGACCGCCTCACCACAACCGAAGGCAGACGAGGGCACGCCCCGAGAAGCCGATCTGGAAGACGAGGCTCTCAGACAACTGCGACTGCTGTAAGCCGGTAGCTTGAGATCGGCAGCGGTAGCAAGTATGGGTGTTCTTGGTGGCAGCGGCAAGTGGGTTGGTGGAGGGTCGGTATGGGGGCGATGATGGCAAGTGGGTAATACCAATTCTCTGAAACTGGACTACAGATCTTCCTTTCGGCTCCGCTCAAGGAACGTCGGCTGAGCGAAGTCGAAGCCGACTTGTATGTGTAGCTGTAATTTGTCGAACTGGTATAAGGGGAATCGCTGAACTGAGCCCTAGGCCAGATTGGGGATGACACCGCTTAGAATAAAACCAGCAAAAAGCGGGAGAGATAGCCCCTATGCAGGATGCGATCGCTGCAGCCTTGGAAAGAAAAGACTTTCGCACCGCCGCTACCCTACTGCAGCAGTGGCAGCAGAAAGACGCTAAAGATCCTAAATTTTTGCTGGCCGCCGGCCAATATCAGGAGGCGACCGAACGCTGGGATCAGGCCGAAAAAACCTATCTAAAACTGCTGCGACAAACCGCCAATTCCAAGGTGATGGTGCAGGCTCGCCAAGGCATTCAGCGGGTGCAGACACAACGCGATGCGGCGCAAGCTAGCGCCCTCGAAGCCGCCCGCGCTCAACCCGATGGTCAGGCTCCCGGTCTTTTGTGTTTAGAGCCCGTGACGGGAGAACAGCGGCAGGCGGCGGCCCAAGGGTTAGCCCAGGTCACGGGCATTGATGCCTATACTGCGCGGTGGCAGATTCCGAGTCGAGAGTGGCGACTGTATCGGGTGGGGCCAATTGGTGATTTGCAATATTACACCCAAGCGTTGACCGCCGCTCACACGCCGGCCTTTTGGGCCAAGCATGCGGAAATCCAAGCGATTCAGGTATTTCGAGTGCAAAATTTTCGGCGGGTGCAGCCCAATGCCGAAGTCGTTTGCAAAAATGCGACGGGGCAACTGGGAGCGATCGCCTTTGACTGGTCAGAAATCTCGCAAATTGTATTGGGCCAGCTCCCTATGTTTGAATCCGTGGTGGATACGACTGCCCGCCGCCAGCTGACCCGCAAAGAGCAAACGCAAGACTATGCCGAGATCGTTGATCTGCACTGTCACCAGCGGCGCTGCGTGCTGCGGCTCTGCGATCGCACCTACGACTTTCGCAAGGGCAATCCGCTGCCCAATGCTGAGGCCATTCCTGACAAGGCCTTTTCGACCCGGCCACAGTGGCAGGCGTTGGTGCAATACTTACAGCAGCAGGTTGATGCCCCGATTCACAAGGGCTTTACCAAGTTTGGCGAAGGGGCGGTAGAGTTTCTCGATCTGCTGCCCCCCCTCAAACCCCAGATTGAACTCGCCCGCCTCAAAGACAGCAACTGGGATCCGGCTTTTCATCTTTACAGCGGGTTACATTTCCTTCGCTATGGGACGGCGGCAGCGACGTGAGTTAACGAGGCCGCTGCTGCCCGCAGTCCACTCATGGGCGATCGCGGCCTGTCCTGAATGGATGGCCAAAGTTGACACCTGCTGGCCGCTGGCTGAGTCAGGATATGGCGGATCAAGGATCGTCATACCAGTGCCAATTAGCGCAACTCATCCACCGCAGCCCTACTATTCCTGTCGGGGGCTGCTCTTCCTGCCGGGGCTGCCGCCCTCCGCCTGCCGCCTGCCGAATTCTACTATTCAGCCCCTGACCGGGTCGCGTTCCTGCGGCTGGGGCGGATTAGGCCTCCTGTAACTGCTTTTGTCTTTCCTGTTCCATCTCTGCTTCCAGCTCTTTGTTGAGAAAGTAATTCAGAAAGGTACGGACAATGGCGACGATGACGAGCTTGCCCAAGTCTTCCATCGTGGGGGCGACCGTGGTCGCTAAGATGTCAGCCGCTAGCTGAAATTCCAGGGCGAGTGCCAGCCAAGTCCCAAATTTGAGCCGCAGTTGATTAAAGGGAAAATCTCCGCCTCGTTGCCGTCGCTGGCGCAATCTGAGCGTCAGCTGAATCGTCTTTAGCAAGCCGAGCACCACGCAAAAAACTGAGATGGTTTCTAAAGCCAGTTTGGCTACCATCACAAACCCATTGAGGCTGTGCTCCCAAATCTCTAACAATTCCATCTGATTTTTTCCTGGCTGGTTAACTGGAGGGCTTAAGGAGATTTCTCGCCAAGACCATACTTGTAGAGACGCCGGTTTTATACAGGCCTCGTCGCGACGAACTAAGGCTAGCTGACTGAACTCGTCCTGACGGCACTGGTATGTGCTGGTTCAGACGTTGCCTCAGGTGAACTGATGATTTCACAGTGAGGTTAAGCGTGCTGGGTAGAAGGCTCGACGTTTAGGGAATGAGAATTTTGCCGGTCATTCAATTTATGCGATCGCCCCCTGCCCAGTCGGCTCGCTCAGGGGGTTATGCAATCTGGGTTGAAATAGTGCC
>CALCPB010000985.1 GCA_937897665.1 uncultured Halomicronema sp.
TTATCGCCACGCCGGTTCAAGGATTAGGCTGACGTGCAATGTTCTTGCCGTTGGTAACGAGATAGCCGCGCCAGCACTTGCGAAAAATCATGGACTAACGGCTCGCGATGATAAACCGATATCGGGGGCACATGAATAAACAAGCACTGCGTCGGCAAAGAAGACCGCTGGATACAATCCAACAGCTGATAGTACAAAGCGTTGCACACATAGTTACCAGCATCGTCGCTAATCGTGGTCCACTGCATGTCAGCACATAAGTCGGGCAAACAGAGAGCCGTTTCTAGGCGATCGCAGCGATGGTGGGCATAACGCTCCAGAGATAAGAAAGAGCGCTTTTCGGCCATGCCACAGCAAACCACCGCTGCGGGGCGATGTTTAAACAGTGCCGCCAAGACCTGACTAGGCGCGAGTTGAAAGTGCACCGGCAAGTGCCGCATCAACAGCGTCTGGTGAGGCAGTTGGTTTCTAGCCTGTGCCAGAGCAATCAGGTCATCGGCAGCATTAGTGCTTTGATGTGCCTTCCAGGGAGCAAATGAAGTCAGGAGCAGGGTCATACATTACCAGCACAAAAATGCGAGAGAGGCAGCCACGCGGGGTTGCTGCTGTTTCCTGCTCCTCAACGATCCAGACTGGGTTCCAGGCAATTAGCAATCCAGCCGTCCGCTGCCTTGACCCAGAAGTTTGCGCACTTCGAGACAGGTTGATTCTACCGCGTGTAGGATAATGGTGGTTTTGTCAATTCACGAGGGATTAACCGTGACGCGCATCGCTGTAATTGACTACGACATGGGCAACCTGCATTCCGCCTGCAAAGGCTTAGAAAAAGCTGGCGCAGTGCCCGTCATTACTGATCAGGTGGCCGATTTGCACGCTGCCGATGGCGTGTTGTTGCCGGGTGTCGGCGCCTTTGATCCAGCCATGCAGCATTTACGTGATCGCCAACTGGTAGGCCCCATTCGTGAAATTGTGGCCACCGGCAAGCCCTTTTTAGGTATTTGTGTGGGACTCCAGGTGTTGTTTGAAGGCAGCGATGAGGGACAAGAACCGGGGTTGGGCATCATTCGTGGTCAAATTCGAGCCTTTCAGCCCGAGCCTCACATCACGATTCCGCATATGGGGTGGAACCAGCTCACCTTAACCCAGCCCAACATACCGCTCTGGCAAAATGTCACGACAGGGGACTGGGTATATTTCGTCCATTCTTACTATCCGGAGCCCACTGACGCGACCATCGTGGCCGCAACGGTCACCCATGGTAGCCAAACCGTCACTGCGGCGATCGCCCAAAACAACGTCATGGCAGTGCAGTTTCACCCCGAAAAATCTTCCACCATTGGCATGCAAATTCTGTCGAACTTTGTATCGGTCGTGAATCAAGGCGCAGCCGTTTTGAGTCGCTAATGCCCTTAAGGATTTACGGCAATCGTCAACTTAAAACCTTGCCAGGGCAGGCCACTCGCCCTACCACGGGAAGAGTGCGAGAGGCGCTGTTTAATATTTGGCGCGGCTCAATCATGGGGTGTGATTGGTTAGATCTGTGCGCCGGCAATGGGGTGATGGGGGCCGAAGCCCTGTGCCGCGGTGCCCAGTCGGTCATTGGCATTGAGCAGGCCGAGCGGGCCTGCCGCACGCTGCACCAAAACTGGCAGCAGGTGGCCCAACCAGAGCAGTCGTTCAAGGTGATGCGGGGCGATATCCTCAAGCTATTGCCCAAGCTGTCGGGCCAGCAGTTTCATCGCATCTATTTTGACCCGCCCTATCAGAGTGGCCTCTATGAGCCGGTGATGGCCACGATCGCTCATCATCAGCTGTTAGCCCCCCAAGGGGAGCTGGCAGTGGAACATGCCGCTGACTCCAGTGCGGCGATCGCCCCAGTTTCAGGGTTGACGCTGCGTGCGCAAAAAAAATATGGCCGTACCGGCCTGTCGTTTTATACTCCAACCAGTGAGTCGGCGATCGCCCACCCTGAGCTATGAACTCCCCAGCCTTGCCCTTATCTGCTCCCTTGGTCGATATTGACTGGGTGAGAGCACACCTTGACAATCCACAAACGGTCATCATTGACTGTCGTTTTGCCTTAAACGATTCGCAAGCAGGGCGACGAGCCTATGAAGCCGGTCATCTACCTGGTGCGTTCTATCTCGATCTGAATCAGGATCTGTCGAGTCCAGTGCAGGCTCACGGCGGGCGGCATCCCTTGCCCAATCTAAAGCAGCTGGTCACAACCTTAGAAGCATTGGGCATCTCTTCTCAGCCTGCCACCCAGGTAGTCGCCTATGACGCCACGAAAGGCGCTTTTGCGGCCCGGCTATGGTGGCTTTTGCGCTATCTCGGGCACTCCCAGGTGACGGTATTAGATGGCGGATTGCCCGCTTGGCAGGCGGCTGACTATCCCCTCGAAGCGCAGATACCTGCCCTGCCCAAAACTGGCCAGTTCACGCCTCAAGTGCAGACCCACTGGACGGTGGATAGAAACTATATTCTGCAACATCAGGTCGAACCAGGCATCGTATTAGTGGATGCACGATCGCCCGAGCGCTATCGCGGCGAGCAAGAACCCATCGACCCGATTGCGGGCGCTCTACCCAACGCGGTCAATCAATTTTGGCAAACAAACCTAGATGAGCAAGGTCATTTTCAGTCAGCCACAGTCTTAAAAGCCCAGTGGCAAGCCATCATTGAGGTCGACGAACCCATTTTTTACTGCGGCTCTGGCGTCACCGCCTGCGTCAACCTACTGGCTCAAGCGCACATGGGTAGGCCCCTGCCGAAACTGTATGTCGGCGGCTGGAGTGATTGGTGTTCTTACGAAAGTGAGCCCTAAAACTCTACTCAATCGTCCGCCCCAAACAGCCCTTGGGGCGAGCCACCAAGCGCCGTCAGTCCTGCAGAGTAACCCTACTTTTCCGGACTTACGGCCACCAAAAACTCAAAGAGCCGGCAACTGACGGAGCAGCCGACTAATCGCCTGGCAATTCGAGGCAGTAACCCGCTCCGTAAACCGTTTTAATGTATTTCGGATGACGCGGATCGGGCTCAATTTTGGTGCGCAGGTGACGCACATGCACCCGAATCGTTTCGATATCATCGTTAGGGTCATAGCCCCAAACTTCTTTAAGAATCTCACTTGGCGACACCGTTTGCCCATGCCGCTGCAGCAAACAATGTAGCAGCTCAAATTCGAGGTGAGTCAACTTCACTGTGTTGTCAAACCACAGGGCTTCAAATCGTTCGGGAATCAGCGTCAGCGGCCCGTAATTCAGGATTTCGCTATGTTTCGCCGCCTGAGGAATGCGATCGGTACGGCGAAGCAACGCGCGCACACGAGCCAGCATTTCTTCTAGCTCAAAGGGTTTAGTGAGATAGTCATCGGCCCCAGCATTAAAGCCGTCAACTTTATCTTGGGTTTGCCCCAGTGCCGTCAGCATCAAAACCGGCACTTCCGCCGTTCGACTATCACGACGCAATCGCTGACACACAGTTAGACCATCGACCTTAGGCAACATTAAGTCGAGCATAATCAGGTCTGGCAACAGCTGTACTGCCAGCGCTTGGCCTTTAATGCCATCGCCGGCTTGGCTAACATCGTAGCCAGCCATCTCGAGGTTTACCGAGACAAGCTCAGAAATAGACGGGTCATCGTCAATAACAAGGATGCGAGGCATTATTCAAACCACTCTGCTTAGATTAAAGAGTATTGCATTACGGCTTGAAAAGCATTAATACAAACTACTTAAAATTATTAAAACCGCAAAGTTTTCTTTAGACCATTGTAAAGCTTCCGCAACCATCTGGCGTCATCAAGGTGCGATCACCGGCTTTAGCGACCACGCCATCAGCATCGCCAAGATTTTCAAGGCTCACCATCTCTTCAGTTAGCCTCGCCCATAAATTGGATTGACTGGACTGAAAGAACGCAGAATTTTGCTCACTAGCTTCGATTCCGCAGTTGCTTCGCGGGCAGCACTCGATCAGCCCAGACAGCAAAAGTTGATCAACGAGTCATGAGCAGATCGTTAACTCACTACTTAGAGATGATGTATTGCCTGCTGCAGTTAGGGCACAGCGCCCAATTACTGGGGTGGGCGAAGACGCAATCAGGCCTCACTGTAGAGTTTAGAGGCATTAACTGATGACATCTCCACGCGCAACAAAGCAAGCCAGTTGCAGTTCGTGAGACAACGTTGCCCAAAAACCTCGCAAGAAGTTTAGGAAGTTTTTTCCTGAGCTCTAAGGCGGCGCTTCATCCGCTTGCGCTGTTCAATTCGAGCCATCGCCTTATCAACTGGA
>CALCPB010000986.1 GCA_937897665.1 uncultured Halomicronema sp.
TTTTGGTAATGATCCACGGCGATCGCCGCCAGACCGGCATTGCGATAGGCCAGGCCCAGATGATAGTGCAGTTCGTAAAGTGTTGAGGCATCGGCAGTAGCATCGGCAAGTCCCTTTTCTAGCAGCGATCGCCCCGTTTCCCAATCGCCAGTGCTGCCATAGAGGGCGCCTAGCTTGTTGCAGATATAGGCATCGTGGGGATGCTCGGCCAGGTAAGCCGCCATGATGGTTTGCGCCCGCTGAAATTTATCCCGCTGGGCGATCGCATCCGCTTCATAACCCGTGTGGGTCATCGCCACCTCAGGCCAAAACACCACCTGCCACTGGGGCTCGGCCTGCAGCAGACGCGCCACGCTGTCATCCACGGTTTCGTGATAGGGGCGTTCAAAGCGTAGATCGGCTCGGTTGCGAAACAGCCGCGATACCTCGGAATAGGGGGACTGATCGGTGTTTACTTCGTGGCGTAACCAGGTGATCATCACCACGGATGCCAGTGCTTGCTCGCCAATGGCGGCTCCGGCTTGCACCTGCTGTAGGAGTGCTTGGCCGGACTCGGTGAGGGTTTCATCGGCATCCAGCACCAAAATCCAGTCGCCGGTCGCCAGCGCTAGGGACTGATTGCGGGCAGCGGCAAAGTCCTGCGTCCAGGCGGCAGTCTCGACTCGGGCTCCGAATTCTTGAGCGATCGTGATCGTGGCATCCTGCGAGCCAGTATCTAACACCACCATTTCATCCACGTAGTCTTTGACGCTAGCAAGACACCGGGGCAGGTTGTCGGCCTCGTCTTTCACAATCATGCAGAGAGAAATCGTCATGGGCGAGCCACAGTGAGGGTCAGCGGTGCGGTGAGCGGGCGGTTTTACAGGAGAGGGGCTCCAGCCCGATCCCAAATCTTTCCCTTCCCAGTCGCAAGGCGTTGTCTGGCCTTTGAGTAGTTTGTTCGCAGTCAAACATTGCCGCACCACCTGACCGACTAGATTGTACGCCTCACGAAAGGGAACACCGCGAGCGGCCAAATAGTCCGCCACATCGGTCGCGTTGGAAAAATCTGTCGTCACTGCTATCGCGAGCTGCTCGGTTTGAAATTCCAACCCTTCCTGCAGCAAAATCGTCATCGCTGATAAACAGCCCTGCACGGTTTGAACGGTGTCAAACAAGGGTTCCTTATCTTCTTGCAGGTCTTTGTTATAGGCCATGGGCAAGCCTTTCATCATCACCAGCAGGCTTTGCAGATGGCCAAACACCCGCCCGGTTTTCCCCCGTACCAACTCAGGCACGTCAGGATTTTTCTTTTGCGGCATGATGCTGGAACCAGTGGAGCAGCTATCGGTGAGTTTGACAAAGCTAAACTCCGATGAGGCCCAGAGAATGATCTCTTCCGACAGGCGTGAGAGGTGGATGCCGATCAGGCTGGCGGCAGCGGTGAATTCGATCGCAAAGTCGCGATCGCTGACGCCATCTAAGCTGTTGCGATAGACATCGCTAAAGCCCAATAGCTCGGCTGTATAGGCCCGATCAATGGGAAAGGGGGTCCCCGCTAGCGCCCCGCAGCCGAGGGGGGAGACGTTGACCCGCTGCCGAATTTCCCCGAGCCGTTCCCAATCGCGCTGGGCCATTTCGACATAGGCCAAGAGATGGTGTGCCAGGCTCAGCGGCTGGGCGCGCTGCAGGTGCGTATAGCCGGGGATCACCGTCTCTAAGTGGCGATCGGCCTGATCGAGCAGTGCCTGTTGAAAGCTCCTGAGCTGCTGACGAATGACATCGATCTGCTCACGCAAGTAGAGCCGGATATCGGTGCCTACCTGATCGTTGCGAGATCGGGCCGTGTGCAGCTTTTTGCCGACCGCACCGACGATTTCTACCAGGCGATGCTCCACGGCAAAGTGAATGTCTTCATCGTCAATGGTCGGGATAAACTGGCCTTGCTGATATTCCTGTCGAATTTGCGCCAAGCCGGCGGCCAGCTGATCTGCTTCATCGTCAGAAATGATGCCAGTCTTGGCCAGCATTTTGGCGTGGGCCTCAGACCCGCTCAGATCGTGCTCAATGAGCGCAATGTCAAAACCAATACTCGCGTTAAAGACCGCGATCGTCGGGTGCAGAGCCGACTCAAATCGTTGGCTCCAGGCTTTGGGGGCAGGGGAACTCACCAGAAAAATACCTATTCTGTCAATGCGAACGTTTTCAGAATGCCACGGCTACTTGTAGGTAGTCACCCCGCGCAGCAAATAACCCAACACAAAGCCGACTAGCAGCGCCCAAATTTGGCCCGATTGCACGAAGGTATTGAGGGCGTTGCCTAAATCACCCACGACGTCTTGGTCAAATTGTTGCGCCAACACTGTGGCCGTGCCTTGCTGGGGAGCTGCTGACAGGCCGGGGAATTCCGCGATTGTTTCCACTACTGTTGCCGATGGTGTGAATTCTGCCATGTTGAGCAGTCGTAACTCCAAGTTCATGATTGGGGGCCTCATAGCTGGATGGTATGAATTGAAGCATACCCACGTCTTAAAAACGTATTTCTTATGCCCGCAGCGGCAAAATTAGGCAGGACAATTGCTGATGGGGCTCAAGGAGTGGCTCGAAAAGAACATTCTCAATCGCAGAACGGTGACATTGCAAAACCCTGACAAACAGTTGTCTATACGGCAAATATTAATTGAAGCGCCGCTCTCTTAAACGGGTGAGCTAGAGGACCATTTTCCAGCGCCGGGGCCGATGGTTGGAATGCGTCAACAGCCTAAGCATCTCTGGATTTGGGGGCGATCGCTCCAGTTTGAAGGCTGAATGAGTGGGATGTTCAGAAGACCATCCGCTGCTGCCTTAATCTTGCTCAGTTTGGTCAAACAGGTTGAGCTGTAGTTCGGGCTTGATGCGCATCACTACGAGCGTGACGTCGTCATCGGTATGGCGATCGCGGCCCACAAACCGCTGCAGCATCTCAAACAGATATTCCAAAATTTCCTGAGCAGAGTTGCGGTTGTGGCATGACCATTTGAGCGCGTTGATCAGGTTGTCTTCATCCATGCGCTCGCCCTTCGGATTCGCCGCATCGGTAAAGCCAGCGGTGTAATAAAGAATGGTATCGCCCGGTTGCAGCTCCACTTGCTCTTCGTAGTAGTGCGTATCGATATCCAGCCCCAGCAGCATGCCCACCGTGTCTAAGCGCGTCACCGTGTTAGTCGCAGCACGCCACAGCAAGGGTGGATTGTGAGCAGCGTTGCTGTAGGCCAAGGTGCGTGTCTTGGGGTTGTATTCGCCATAAAACAGCGTCACAAACCGGCTGGAATTCTCCAGATCCGTATGCATGACGTGGTTAAGGTGGTGCAAGATATTGGCGGCAGAGAAGCTGTGTAAGACTTCGGCCCGCAACATGCCCCGCAGCATGGTCATGATCAATCAAGCGGGCACACCTTTGCCCATCACATCGCCGACGGCAAAGCTCCAGGGAGAGAGGGCCG
>CALCPB010000987.1 GCA_937897665.1 uncultured Halomicronema sp.
CAAAGTCGCTAAGAATAAGGTCCCGCCTCCGTTCCGCATTGCCGTATTTGTCATCATTTTTGGGCAATGCATCTCTACCCTCGGTTGCATCGTCGTTTTGGCCGAGAAGCACGACATCATTATCCGCAAAGGGGCTTGGTACAGCTATAACGGCGAAAATATTAGTCAGGGTCGTGATAACGCCATCAAGTTACTCGACGAAAAGCCCGAACTGGCTCAAGAAATTGAGGCCAAAGTCAAGCAAAAGCTAGAAATCGGCGGCGCGCCAGAAACCAACGGCAAGGGGGCGACCGATGACCTTGACGATATGCCTGATGACGATGATTAAGTTGTCAATTCTGAAGTCGATCAGCGTCTGAGCGTTCGTCTCCCAGGTCAGCGGTTAGGAACCTGGGGGAAACCAGTGCTGGCAGCAACCGACCGAATAGCGGTTTTCTCAACGCCATCCATCGTTGCCGCCAGTCACTGACCTTATTTAGCCGCCGTCTGTAGAGAGGGGGCGATCGCGGTAGCCAGCTTTCTGAGCATTTCGGCAGTCTTGTCAAAATTGACGCAGGCATCCGTAATGCTTTGCCCGTACTTAAGCTGAGTCAAGTCGTCGGGAATCGGCTGCTTACCTTCTACCAGATGACTCTCTACCATCACTCCTAGAATATGCCGGGCTCCCGACGCCATCTGCTGGGCGATGTTATCTAAAACCACAATTTGCTGATTGTGATCTTTTTGGGAATTCGCGTGGCTGCAGTCCACCATCATGCGGGGATTGAGGCCTAGTCCTGACAGTTCTTCCGCGGCCTGCTGCACAGAAGCCTCGTCATAGTTTGGCCCGTGCTTACCGCCGCGCAGCACCAGATGCCCATCGGGGTTCCCCGTCGTGGTCACGATGCTGGCCAAACCGTGATGGTTAATGCCCAAAAAGTGATGGGGGCGGCTGGCGGCCACCATGGCATTCATCGCCGCTAACAGACTGCCATCAGTATTGTTCTTAAACCCAATCGGCATCGACAGACCAGAGGCCATCTCTCGGTGCGTTTGACTCTCGGTGGTGCGTGCCCCAATCGCCGTCCAGGCAATCACATCAGCAATGTATTGCGGCGTGATGGGATCTAATAGTTCCGTCGCTGCTGGCAACACCATATGGGCGAGATCTAGCAGCAGTCGTCGAGCCAACCGCAAGCCTGTATTAATGTCGTAGCTACCGTCTAAATGGGGATCGTTGATCAGTCCCTTCCAGCCCACATTGGTGCGAGGCTTTTCAAAGTAAACCCGCATCACAATTTCTAGCGAGTCTGACAGCTCGGCTCGGAGCGCTGTCAGCTTTTGACCGTATTCCAACGCGGCGTCCACATCATGCACTGAGCACGGGCCGACAATCACCAGCAACCGCCGATCTTCGTTGTATAGGATGTTGCGAATGCGATCGCGGGTCTTTGTCACCAACGTCGCGGCGGTTTCAGTCAGGGGCAGTTCGTGGTGAATCAGTGCCGGACTGGCCAAAGGGCGGGTTTCAACAACATGAAGATCCTGAGTCTTGTGCATGAACTTTGATAATTGCGATCGGTGTTTTTAAGTATCTCTCATCATTGTGGTGGTTTCCGCGTCGGTTGTGAGCGCTTTCTTAGCAAAATATTGTCTAGAGAATTGTCCAGCCCATCCGTTTTGCACTAAGTTGCCTCCCCGGTATCGCCGCCCGTGAAATGCCCGCCCCATCCAGAGCGTTCCTATCGCTACATTCAGAGAGAAATATATCGTGAGAGCATGACACACACCGACTGCTTGGCAAGTCTGTTTAATCCCTGAGCTGGGTGCAGAAAACTGCTGCCAGGGAACGCCGCCAAGCGCTGCTCATCAAGCTCGAGGGTATTCGAGCTTGATGAGCAGCCCGCTAAAACTGCAATCTCAGCCTTTGTGCAGTGGTACAGCCCTGACTAGCGGCCTAGTATCATTAGCGTCAAGATAAATTATCAGCTTCACCAAAGTGAACTGCCCCGTTTGTTTAGGGCCAATTTTTTGTCTTTTAACCGGCCCTGTCACCCTATAAGATGCCTTTGACCAGAACCGTCAGTGCCCTCATAGCACTCTTGCTTGCTTTTATGATCGTTGTCCTGGGTGGATGGTACTTCACCCTAGCGTTTGGCGTGATTGTCTTTTTGGGGCAGCGAGAGATCTTTCAACTTGTGCAGGCAAAGGGGATCTTGCACGCTGCAAATATTGCCCTGTGCGTCAGCCAACTCCTCATCATATTTGCCCATATTTCGCCCGATTGGGCTAATGCCGTCTTGCCTTTGGGCGGTACCTTTATCTGTTTTTATTTACTCTTTCAGCCCAAGTTTGCTTCTATTGCCGATGTGGCCGCTTCCATTTTGGGTTTGTTTTACGGCGGCTATTTGCCCAGCTATTGGATTCGACTTCGAGACTTAGAAGCCTCTGGCTCATTACCCTTTGGTGGGTTTTGGCCCACATTGCCGCTTGAGGGTCAATTTCTGCCGATCGGCCTCACGGCGACGCTGCTTGCGTTTTCTTGCATTTGCGCCGCTGATATCGGGGCGTACCTAATCGGGCGGTCTTTTGGCAAAACACCGCTGTCGGACATCAGCCCTAAAAAAACGGTTGAAGGAGCCGTCTTTGGCATGTTTGCCAGCATTTCTGTCGGTATGACCGGGGCTGTCCTGTTAGCTTGGCCCCTATGGCCTCTATCCGGAGGGGCACTCGGAGCGCTGATCGGCATCAGTAGTTTATTGGGCGACCTCACTGAGTCACTGATGAAACGGGATGCCGGGGTGAAAGACTCAGGGCAGCTGATTCCTGGGCATGGCGGCATTGTGGATCGTACCGACAGCTATGTCTTTACAGCC
>CALCPB010000988.1 GCA_937897665.1 uncultured Halomicronema sp.
GGCCGACCAGGGCAAACAGCATGCCTGTGGTGAGTCGCAGCTTGCCACCCCAGATTGTGGCTACCCAAGCAAACACCTTGATCCCCGTGGGGACGGAAATCGTCATGGTGGTAATCATGAACAGCATCCGCATCCAGTCGGGGGTGCCGCTGGCGAACATATGGTGCACCCAGACAATGCCGCTGAGGGCGGTGATGATAATCGAGGACACCGCCACCACCGGATAGCCAAACAAGGGCTTGCGGGCGTAGACGGGAAATACCTCAGAAAACACCCCAAAAATAGGCAGGATGATCACATACACCGCCGGGTGGGAATAGAACCAGAAAAAGTGCTGATAGAGCACGGGGTCGCCGCCCAGTTCTGGATTGAAGAAGCTCGTGCCCACGGTCAGGTCAAACAGCAGCATCACCGCTCCGGCAGTCAGAGCGGGTAGCCCGAACAACTGAATGAGCTGCGCCGCCAGCACCGTCCAGCAAAAGGCGGGCATTTTGAACCAGCCCATGCCCGGTGCCCGCATCCGAAAGATAGTGGTGACAATATTCACCGCCCCCATGATTGAGGAGACACCAGAAAGGGCCACCGCCAGCAGCCAGAGAGATTGGCCATTGATCAAATTGCCGGTGGGGTTCTGCAAGCTGACCGGGGGGTAAGCCCACCAGCCCGACTGCGACGGGCCACCCGGCACAAAGAAACTCGCTGTGAGAATTACCCCAAATAATGGCACCAGCCAGAAAGCGGCGGCATTCAACCGGGGAAAGGCCATATCGCGAGCGCCGATTTGCAGGGGCACCAGGTAGTTCGCCAGCCCGTTCAGCATGGGAAAGGTCCACATGAACAGCATGATGGTGCCATGCATCGTGAACAGCCCGTTGTAGACAGTGCGATCAACCAAATCGGCCTCTGGGGTCAGCAGTTCCCCCCGCATCACCATGGCCAGCAGTCCGCCAAACAAAAAGAAGACGAAGGCCGTGACGATGTATTGAATACCGATGACCTTGTGGTCGGTGCTGAAGGTGAAAAATCGCTTCCAGTTATCCGGTGCCCCCGGCTGGGGCTGCAGGCTGGGGGCAATGGCCTCTAAGGATGCATTACTCATGAAAATCCTCTTCTGAGCTGGCGTAGTTGACGACGGGGGCCGGGGCCGGTTTCACTGTGGCCCAACCTAGATCAATGGCGTTTTCGGTGGCCTGATTGAACTCTTCATAGGCCACATTTTCGGCGGGCGTGGGCGGGGTGGCGGCAGCCATGGCTAACCACTGTTCGTAGTCGGCAGCCGACTCGACCACCACGTTGGTTTGATTGGCGGCAAAGTAGGTGCCGCTGTATTCCGAATCGCGTAGGCGATAGCGCCCTTCGCGGATGGGGGTGAATTCAAAATCGATCGCGCGACCCGGCACCACATCTTGCTTAACGCGAAACGCCGCGACAAAGAAGCCGTGCAGCACATCTTCCGATGACAACACCAGTCGGGCGCGCTGGTTAACGGGCAGGTGCAGCTCGGTGCTGCTGACCGCCTGTTCGGGATAGTAAAACTCCCAGGCCCACTGGCGGGCATAAACCTGGATCGGCTCTTGTGGCTCAGTCGCAGTGGCTAGAGAAGCCGCTTCAGCGGTAGGCATACCCATCGCCATCGGCTCAATGGGGCCAAGAATGCTCATGCGATCGTAGGTCTGGTAGCTAAAGCCGGCAATCCAAACCACCAGCAGGATGGGAATCGCCGTCCAGACCACCTCAAGCTTGACGTTGCCCTCAATTGGAGGGCCGTCGCTGGAATCGTATTTGGGCGCGCGCTGATAGATGATCGAGTACAGCAGCGTGCCCATCACGCCAAAAAAGATGAAGCTGCCGAGGGTGGTCATAAAGCTAAAGAGGTTATCCACCAGCACCGATTCTGCCGAGGCCTGGGGAGGCATCCAGCGATAGGCCTGCTGCCCCATCCATAGACTG
>CALCPB010000989.1 GCA_937897665.1 uncultured Halomicronema sp.
GGTTGGCCTGGGTTTGGCAACGATTGATGTGCGCCTGATCACCCTGTCCCCAGAGTTGATTCTGTTAATCTTTCTGCCGCCTCTCTTATATGAAGCCGCCTGGAATATTAAATGGTCTAATCTCAAAAACGACTGGCTGCCCATTAGCCTGTTTGCCATTATTGGCGTCATCATTAGCGGCGGCGGGTTGTTTTTAGGCTTGCAGCAGTTTGCCGGGGCCTCTTTAGCCACGGCTTTGTTGGTGGGGGCAGGCTTATCAGCCACCGACCCCGTATCCGTGGTGGCGCTCTTTCGAGAGCTGGGCGTCGATAAACGGCTCACTACCTTGATGGAAGGCGAAAGCCTGTTTAACGACGGGGTGGCCGTCGTCGCCTATAACCTGCTGCTTGGCATCGCATTAGGACTAGAGCAGTTCGACATTCCCGTGACTGTGTCGCGCTTTTTGGTGTTTGTGGGCATTGGGCTCAGTATTGGGGGGCTGATTGGTTTCGGCATTTCTTACCTGACCCAGCGATTTGACTTGCCGCTTGTGGAGCAGTCACTCGCCTTAGTTTCAGCCTATGGTACTTATCTCGTCGCCGAACAACTGGGCGGGTCAGGCGTGATTGCCGTCGTCACAACCGGCCTCATTTTGGGCAACTTTGGCTCTCGCATTGGCATGAGCCCCCGCACGCGGCTCTCCGTTTCAGAGTTTTGGGACTTCGTGGCTTTCTTTGTCAATTCCATCGTCTTCTTGCTAATTGGCGACCAGGTAATTTTCCAAGGTCTAATCGACAATTTACCGACCATTGTGATTGCGATTTTGGTGATGCTGTTAGCGCGCGCAGTCAGCATTTTTGGCCTCAGCCAAATCAGCAACTGGTGGGATGACTCCGACATCAACTGGCAAAATCAGATTGTGCTGTGGTGGGGTGGCCTACGAGGATCGGTATCCGTCGCCTTAGCCCTAAGCGTGCCCGAGTCTCTGCCCGAGCGCGATGACATTATTGCGATTATTTTTGGTGTCATGCTCTTTACCCTGCTGGTACAAGGGCTGACGACTAAGCCAATTTTGCAGGCGCTCAAGCTGCTGGGTGATCAGCCGCTGCGGCAAGAGTTTTCGCAGACCATTGCCCGACGTGGTGCTCTCAGTCGCGTGTTAGACGAACTGCAGGATGTCAAACAGAAAAATCTGATCGATAGTGAGTACTGTGATTATCAAATTGCGTTAGTAGGAGGACAGCTGGAGGAAATTCAGGAAGAGATGCGGGTACAACAGCGCGATCATCCTGAGCTATCGGAGATCTTGATTGGCCGACTGAATGAAAACCTGGTGGCTATTGAAGCCGATACCTATGCGCAGTTCATTCGCGCTGGCTATTTGAAGGAAGAGATCACGCCGCTCTTAGAATCTTTGCTAGAGAAAACGGACGCCCAAGAAAGCAAAAAGAGTGAGGCCCCCGAATTGTTGTCATGACCTGGGGTCAGAGTAAGCCTCGCCCTTGCGGTAGCACAATTGCCTCGCTCAGCCGGAACCTTGAAATCTGACAGACCGCATGTTGGCGGCTGCAGTCAGCCGGTTGGATGATATTGCCAATCTCCTTGACTGAAGGAAAGGTCTCACAGGCGGCAAGGTTTCCCTAAGGTCAAAGCTCCAGCTCTCAATTGAGATGAGAGCTAGTTCTGCAAATATTGCTCAACGCCATCCAGCATCATCTGTACCGAAAGCACGATGAGCAACATTCCCATCAGCCGTTCCACCGCCACTGCACCACGCGGGCCTAGGCGCTGAAAAATCCAGGGAGAAGCACATAAAATCAGGCCGGCAATGCCCATTGCTAAGGTCAATGCCGCCCACCAGTTCAACAACAGATCGGGGTCAGAGCGAGCCAACACGAGCAGCGCCGCGATCGCTGTGGGACCAGCAATTAATGGCATCGCTATGGGGACGATAAAGGGCTCTGAGTCTAGCGTAGACGGCAGAGCAGACCGAGATGGGAACACCATTCCTAGCGCAATCAAAAACAGAATGATGCCACCTGAAATCCTCAGGGTGTGAGACTCGACGCCAAAAAACGACAGTAACGGGTTGCCACCCAACAAAAACACCACCAAAATGCCATAGGCAATCGAGGTTTCCCGCAGAATAATGCGCTGTCGTCGTTGCTTAGGCACCTCCGATAGCAGCGTATTGATGGTCACTAAGTTGCCAAAGGGATCCAAAATTAGTAGCAATACAATCGCAGCAGAAATAATCGTCACAGGACTCTCTCAGCTAAACCATCGTTAAGCATGATGCTTAGCAGTCACACTGTTTTGACTGTAAGCGCTCGGGGGGCGGTAGCGGTAAAACAGGGAGATTACTAAAGGCGGACCTTTTTTGACCGAAGGGGAATGAAGCCAACGTTTCTAGCCTCTCTCGACAACAGTCATCGAGTCCAGGCCATGACCTTTAAGAAGTCCACTCAATTTAGGTGGGGGTAACCGGTAGAGGCAACATGCCGTGCTATGAATGGAGGCCAAAGCTGCAGCTAATACGGCTGTAAATCCGCTTTTAAGCCATTTGTTGGCCCCTGCAACTGTAATTTCAGTTGGACTAGCGATCGCCAATCACAGCATCACCGAGAGTTAACAATTCGCGACAACGAGTGATGAGCAAACAACGCATGCGCTATCAGTGGTACCAAGACGTGCCACGCCACGTTACCCGTCGCGAATATCAGCGGCTGCAGTGGCTCAACTTTTGTCGGCTGGGCCTGGGAGGGCTGGCGGTGGCGATGGCGATCGCCGCCATTATCGGCCTGCGTCTGATGTATGGTCTGCAACTTGTTAATATCGAGAGCCTTACATTTGTGGCAGAGCTTGCGTATATGGTAGTTGTTCTAGTGCAGGTAAAAATCGAGGGCTTCTTGGTTGCTGCTGAACCGTTGACGATGCCCGATGAGGCTTCGCAGTCGGTTATTCGCGGTCAGATCAAAATTATGGCCCGCGATGATGCTGAGTCATCAGACGCCGAGGATGCCCCCCAAACAGCGGTGCTGTATGAGTGGGCTGAGACGGCTGAGGTGGTTTTTCTATCCGATGGCGATCGCCGTTTGCCGCTGACGTTTGACCTCAGCGCATTACCGCTGGTTGATGCCGTAGATACTCAAGCTCCCACCGTCGTCTACACAGACGAGTCCAGTAGAATTAGCAGTCCCGTCGCCGTTCAGTATGGTGATGAAACACTGCCGTTGCCATTAGCAGATTGGGGGGAGGTCGATAGCGTATTTGTGGATTTTGACCGACAAATACTGCCCGAGGGGCAGTCGGTCGTAGTGGTCGCTGGACTCGAAACGACCCCCCAAGGCAATCAAATCCTCGCTCCACTGGGCTCTCGCCTGCAGGTGCAGCTCGGCACAGCAGACGAAATACGCATCACGGGTCAACAAACCCGCCTGATGTTTGCCGTATTGTGCGTGCCATTCGGCATTGGAAGCTGGTTAGTAGGGCGATCGGTACAATCCCTGCGGCGAGAATTTGTTCACCGATCTAATCAATAAATCAGACAGCTACGCCGTTACTATCCTCAAGCTATCGATTTTTCTTCAGTACATAGGGATAGCAGTCGATGACACAACTGTGCATGTAGCTGCCCTTGGAATCTGCAGCTAGCAGTTCTGCATAGGTTTCCGGAGGCACTTCTGAATATTGATAGGTTTTTCCCGAGTTGAAAATGACTACAAGCATCTCATGCTCCTCGTCGTAACCAAATGCCTGAATCATGCTGGATTCGACAAATTGTAATTCCATATAAACCAACACCTCATCAACGAAAATCTGGACAGAATTGTGGGTTGCCTGGCCGTCACGAGGCCAGTAGTGGGGCTCAGTTGGCTTGCGCTTTTTTATGCTGCTGGTTAATAGATCAAGGCGATCGCTACTGCCAATTTTCGCGACGTAGCAAGGGATTGACGAGTTCATTCAACCCTTCACCAACCAGTGACAGACCCGTAACCATCAGCGTCAGCGCCATGCCGGGAAACAGCGCTGTCCACCAAATGCCTGTGGGCAAGGCATCCAATGCCTGGCGAATGTCAGCGCCCCATTCCGGGGTTTGTTCTGGTAGACCTAATCCCAAAAAGCCCAGCCCGCCCAAAATCAAAATGGCGTCGGCGGCGTTGAGCGTAAACAAGACCGGAATGCTCTGCACGACGTTCAAAAACAAATAGCGGCTCAACACCACCCAGGTCGAAGCCCCCATTGCTTGGGCAGCTTCGATGAAGAGTTCTGTTTTGACGCTGACCGTATGATTGCGCACCACCCGGTAATACTGCGGAATGTAGGCAATGCTAAGGGCGATCGCCGCATTGATCACCCCTCGCCCCACCACAAACGCCAGCGTCACCGATAAGAGCAGTCCCGGCAGCGTGTAAATCGTATCCATAAAAAAGAGCAGCGCGCGATCGAGCTTGCCGCCCAAATAGCCACTCACCATGCCGATGGGCACGCCGATAAACACGCTCATCGCCGTCGCCAGCAGCACCACCTGCCACGCCGCGCGGCTCCCAAACAGTACCCGCGATAGCACGTCATAGCCTTGGCGCGTGGTGCCCAACCAGTGCGCCGCTGAGGGGGGCTGATGCACCGGATTATGTAGCGCTGCCGTCGGATCTTGCAAAATGCCCCACGACTGCAACAGCGGAGCCAACAGCGCTATGAGCACAAATAGGCCAGTAATGATCAGACCTGTGACCATAAAGATCACTGAAATATTGGCCCCCTGACCTTTGGGTTTCAGCAGACGCAGCCAGGCAAAGGGACGTTTGGCATTTGCAGAGGTCATGGGCATTTCAGTCAAATTGGCTTGCGCCCCATTATTGCAGACCTCACCCACTCGCCCCTAAAAAGAGATGCCCCACCCGCCCGCGGCGTCAGGTGAATCAGCAGAATTAATACTCTAGCCCCTGCACAACAGCTTTATGAGTGAGCAGTGTGTCTAAAGTGATGCGACCGCCCTTGAGTCCCCGCTGAGCCGACATCCCTAAGGCGATTTCACTGACCTGAGTGCTGTTCCGCTGAAACCGAGGAGACGCATTCACATACACTGAGGCGCTGCGCACCTGACTCGCAAACTGCACGCTTTCAGTATAGGAATGAGTCGCGATGCCATCAGCATGACCGTTGCTGTAGCAGTTAATCAGCGCGATCGCGGTGACCAAATCAGGCACCCGCGCCACCATCACGGAGTGATCGAGTTGGGCCTCATGCCAATGCTCCTCTTCTTCTGGGTTGGTGAAGGGCGACATGGATGGTGGCGGCACGATTTTTACCGTCAACTGCTGCGCTTTGAGTAGCTGGCTCAGCACCTGGATGTCACTGTCAGACACCTTGTCATCGACCAAGATCTTTTCGATGCCGTTGACCGGTTCAGGATTGCCGCAATGACTGTCGATCACCATGCTGGCGACCCGCTCAGTCGGTACCGCGTGGGACCAGTACAAATAGCAGTTGGCGATCGCCGTCGATAGACTCGGTGAATTGGCTTCTCGCATCACCTGCTCCACCAAACTGGTGCGTCCATAGGGAATCAGCAAATCTAGTTCGGTCGTTTGCATTAACCACCGCCGCGCCGCCTCGCCCTCACTGGGCGAAATGGCCAGGACGACTTGTGCGGGCAGGTCAGCCTGAGTCAGCGCTGTCTGATACACCCTAGCGATCGCCTGATTTGTTTGTCTTGCCTCTTGGCCATCCTAGAGCCTGCGGCCATTCCCGGCGCGCAAACACAGGCCCGCCACCACGATCGCCAGTTCTGGAAACGCTTCATACACAAAGGCGACAATCCCCAACGGTTCGCCCAACAGGTAGGAATGAGTCGTCGGTGCGATCGCCAGCTGGGAATCATAGGTAAAGCTGGTCACCGCATCCAGATTTGCCAAGCGTTCCACAATGGTAATGGCCGTGTTGAGGCGTTCGGGCGTCAGCTTTAACCATTCCACCACGGTCTCTGGCACCGCCATTTCGAGGCTGGCTTCGAGATCTAAGGTGTTGGCCTCTAAAATCGTATCGGTAGCTGCTCGCAGCGCCTTCGCTAACCGATGGAGGGCCTGGGTCGTATGCTCAACTTTGGCTAACGCTTTGGCCGCTTGACGAACTTGTTGGATCAACGCCGAAAGCTCGGCCAAAGACTGAACAGAAGTCATTGCATCATCCAGAAAACAAATACGGCAAGGCTAGCGCCGACAAGACAGCCAGAAGACGACTAAAAATAACAGCGCCACCGCCGCGACCGTCAGCAACCGCAAAAACATGCCCAGGCTGCTAGGCGGTTGCAAAATTGCCAGCAACAGCACAAACATGCCAACGCCAAACAACATGGTGGCCAAGGGTAGATAGTGATTGCTCAAAACTGAATGATCGAGCCGCCACTGCTGCCCCGTCCAATACCAAACGCGCTTGTAAGGATAATGGGTCGAAAGCTGCTCTAACAGGTAGCCTTCTTCCTGCACGACAAAAATTTGCTGACAGCGGTTACACCCAAAAGCCTCCGTCAGCGCAATGGGAACTAAGGTGCCATTACGACGGCAAGGGCAGGGATACTCTGCTTGTAAGTCCAGCTTTTGAGCTTTTCTAGAGCGCACCGATCGCCATCCTAGGGGACATCTCAAGCCGCGAGGCTGACCTCTCTGAGGTTGCTCACACCATAACTAACCCAATTTGAGAAGGCAATATCATTATTACGCGACGGGACATCGATGGGTGGGTAGCTTTCTGCAAGGTTTTATAGCATTAGGGTTTACCGCATTCAATGCTCCCGCGGCTGGATCTTTCAGTACATTCTTGGCATGACGCCTGTTGATGGGGCACCCCGTCAAATCACGTCAGCCGCAACTGGAGCGATGGGAGTCTAGACGTAGGGGCATGTTCGGGAATTGGGAGCAATGATCGCCCGACTAGCTAGCCTGGTGCAACAGCTGCCAACAGGGCACAAAATAATCAGCCAAGACATTGTCGATTTGCCAAAACTCAGCATAGCTGTCGCCAGAACAGTAGCGGCTAATAAAGACGATCATCAGGTCTTGAAACGGCATCGTCGCTTGCTCTGTAAACTGTGGGTCGGTGTAGAGCGTATTGATGACATTTTGTAACTGCAGCAAATTGAGCGCCGCTTCGGCAAAGAGGCTTTCTTCTGCTTCGATACTGGGCAGGCAGGTATTGCCATGCTCGGTCAAAAAAATGTGATGCAGCTGGGCGATCGCCCGCTTCAAGTTCAGCTCTAAGCGAGGCACCTGCGCCGCGGGCAGATCACGCCACGGTGAGTCGTCTAACAGCTCAATTTCTAGCGGGGAGGGCGTCAGCGGGGAGAGATGAATTTCGAGCAGCGGCTGCAAAATCCGCAAAAACAAAAAGTCGAGATCAGCCAAGCTCAGATCCAGGTTGGCCGGATAGTCGGCGAATGCCGACGAACTTGGCAGCTGATGAGCCGACTGCGGATTCGTCCACACAAATTTGAATTCGGCAATGTCAGCGACCAGTTCCCCCAACAGGTGCGTAAACAACAGCCCCAGCCGCTGCCGCACTTCCCCTCGAAAAAACTGCAAGGCCCGCTCGGCGTCAATCAGCACATCGGTTTCGACAAACCGAAAGAGCTGACGACAGGTCAGCGGTCCCTCAGGGGTATAGGCCGTTTCGTCGGCCCGCAGCGCTTCGTCGCAGTCGGCGAGCAGGGCATAGTCACTGGCAAATTGGCTAAATAATAGTTGCCAATAATGCCCCCAAATGTCATGAACCAAGAACATTTCGGCGTCTTTGCGGGGTAATACGCCCACACTTTTAGACAGCCGCTGAATCACTTGCTCAGGAGTCACCAGTGACCGCCGGTGGGGACGGGCATTGAGGCGATCGCAGATTTGTTGCACCCATCCGCGATGAATGCCCAGCGGGTCGCAGGGGCCAAAGGTGGGAAATCGCTTAAATTTCTGAAACGTGAACTCCGAGAGGCTTTGATACAGGGCCTGGAGATTTTCCTGATGTTCTGGCGGGCTGAGCCGCTCCCAGGAGTGAGCATCTTCTAAGGGCGGGAAGTCGACACAGAAGTAGAGCTGGCTCGGGGTAAACACGATAGCCAGGCAATCAGGATTCACGAGAATGCCCCCAAACAATTCTTGAAACAGGGAGGCTAAAGGCTCTGTCGAGAGCGGCACCGCCTCGTTGGTGGATAGCCCTACTGACTGCAGCACCGCCTCGATTAATTCGCCCTGCCAGGCAATTTCAGCATCCACCTGCTCTAGCTGACAAATAATATGATCCAGTGTGGGGGGCGGCAAGGCAAAGCGATCACCGAGGGCTGCCACCCCGGCGACAGTTGCCCAATCAGCCGGCACCGGGTCAGAGCGATACTGCGCTAGCGTGGGGGAATCGAAGGAGCCTCGCCAGCCACTGCCCCCAGTCGCAAAATAGCGACTCCCCAACAGCGCCGCTTCGACAAACGCCTGCCGTATGGGCAGAGGAATTTGCGCCGGCAAACTGGGCTGCTGGTTGATGGGATGCACATAAGCCTGCAGCTCTTGCTGAATGGCACGCAGGCGATCGCGCCGCCGCTGCACCACCTCACTATCGGCAGTTTTACTCTGTGTGGTCAAAAACCGAGATAGGGTGAGCGCCTCAGCCATTTGCGATCGCTGCAGCGCGGTCAAGTTAGGGGCCATATAGCGGTAGAGAAAAGCAACAGAACGAGAAGACTTACGGCAACAGACGTTGCTGAACACCCTTTTGATCCTAGCCTTCCAGCCCCCAATTCTGGGAGAGACCAGAAGTTCACATTCCCCGAGAATGACGCCCTCTGGGCCCGCTTCGCACAGGGGAAATATAGCGGGGGGGCGAGGCGAGGAAAGCCCAACTAGAGAGGGATACCGCGGCCAATCAAGCAGGCCTCAACGGTTGGGGCTTTGGGCAACAATCGGGCCTCGATCGCAAGGGTCGAGCAGTGCCAACCCCTGACCGACAACGTGTCTATTCTAAGTAGCTAGACCAAATTCCAGATTAAACAAGTCGCTGATTTCGACTCCGCTCAATTAGCTAGATTCCTTGCCAGGTAGGCAGTTGAGGGTTGGGCGAAGTCGCAACCTGTCTGCCAGAGATTCTGCCTGCCGACTTAGCTTGTGACTCCAGCGCGACTCCCTTAAGAATCATTGGGTGACAGCGCCTTCATCGCCGCTTGCTGCCCCACAGTTTGATATAGGTCACGCAGGTAGGCCATCACAATACGCGCATCGTTAACGGGTAGCGGAATGTTGTCGAGCATATCCAGTACGGTTGAACTGGAGGGCGTCACGACTACCAGAGAAGACTCTAGGGGCTGATCGTATTGCCAAAAGGTGCTGATATCCACCGGTGCAACGGCGGGCTGAGGGGTTGCTGCTGCTGGCACCATTGAGGTAGACGAGGCAGCTGCCGTCGCCGTCGTGCCATCAACTGACTGCTGGCGCTTTTGCCGCAGTGAATCGAGAATTTGGGTGCGATCGCGCCCCCGCAGCTGAAATAGAATAAACGGATCTTCGCGAAAAAAGTCGCCTAGTTGGTAGTAAACAGCGGCGATATGCTTGCAGGGATTCTTCGGATCGGGGCAGTCGCATTTGGAATGCACCTCCGACAACTGAAAGGGAAACAAACTCAACCCATTGGCGGTAAATACAGCCTCAATGTCATCGGGCATCTCGCCTGCCAAAAGCTGAGCTGAAAACAACGCATGTTCTGCCAGGCTATCGACCACATAGTTCCAGTCTTCATCGGTGAAGGCATCCAGCCAGATTGAGAGCTTGTAAGGTTCTTCTGCAGTGCCCTGCACCAGGGCGATCACCTTCGCTCCTTTGTAGTCAAGGTTGAGAATATTGCCTTCACGGGCATAGCGACGTCCCCGCTCAAGCCGTTTTTTAAAGCGATAGTTGTTGAGCAAGTCAACCCAACGCTGCACCCACCAGGCTTCTTCTTCGAGCTCAAAATTGGGAGCGGCTTGAAAGCTATTAACCATATTGCAAGTATCCTACCGGTCGCTTCATCTTACAGGGATCACTCATGTGTAAATGCCAAAGCCATGGAATAGCGTAATCGGCTCGAAGAATACAGCTCGCAACGAGTTCGAGAGGCATCCCACCGCGATTGCTCTAGGCAATTCAGAAGTGACAGAGCCGTTTTGCAAGGATTCCTGATCGGCTTCTACAGGCTGACTTGGCTCAGGTGGCGGCGCGGATCGCGAGTCCGTTGATTTTGAATCTGTTCATACAGCTGACGTTCTTGATCAGACAGAGACTTGGGAGGTGTGATCACCACCCGCACTAGCTGCTCACCCCGAGCCCCTTTAGGACTGGGCCAGCCTTTGCCTCGTAACCGTAAGGACTGCCCCGACTTGACGCCGGCAGGCAGGTTCATCGTGACGCTGCCATCGGGGGTTGGCACCTGAATTGGGCCACCGAGGACGGCTTCATCTGGCGCGATCGGCACTTCGCACACCAGCTTATCTCCGTCGAACTGAAAAATGTGGTGAGGCAATAAGCTGACAATCAGGTAGATATCACCTCGTTGCTTTGAGTAGGGAGTCAACTGTCCTTTGCCCCGCAGGCGCACCTTAGTTCCTTGCTTTGCCCCCGCTGGAATGCGCACTTCGACCTCATTTTCGCCGATTTTCAGGCGCTTGGAAGTGCCTCGAAAAGCTTCACTAAGACTCAGCGAGATTTTCGCCTCTTGGTCAAAGGTCTTCTGTGACGGCCCGCCCATATTGGGATCGGTGCCTAAGCCTCCTCTAGGTGCCGTGCGATAAGACGTATAGCCCCCCGGCGCCGCGCCGCCAGCGCCGCCAAAACCGCTATTGCCAAAGCGACCTAGCAGCTCATTGATGAACTCATCGAAACTGCCATAATTGCTAAAGTCAAAATTGCCATCGCTGGGGGCTCCGCCACCGTAGGCTGTGCCTCGACCAGCCTGCTGCCAATAGCGACCAAATTGATCATATTTTTGGCGTTTGTCGTTATCCGACAGCACTTCGTAGGCTTCACTAATTTCTTTGAATTTGGCTTCAGCAGTGCTGTTGTTAGGGTTGTCGTCGGGATGATACTTACGCGCTAATTAGCGAAATGCTCGTCTGATCTCATCAGCGCTGGCCGATTTGCTGACTCCTAGCGTTGAATAATAGTCTTTGAAGTCTGTCGCTGCCATTCACACATCCCCTCCCACAAATTTCGCCGCTCTAACGCCGTTTGAGTCAATAATCGAACCTGACGCTAACGCGCTACCCCCCGTACACTCAAAGCCTTAGGGCTCGCCTGCTCTGTCTGCTCATAGTCGGGTGGAGCACAGCGGTTTCAGAGCAATCGCTAGTAGTTCCCTATTTATAAGCTACCAAAAGGCATATGAGATAGAAGTTCGGTTTTCACCGTAGCGATCGCGGTCAGCGACTCAAGCGCGATCACGCCGTTCAAGGTAAGAAGCGATCGAGCGCTGCCTTCAATTCATCAATCTCGGCTTCAATATTGCCTTGTTCTGAAGCTCGCGTGATGCACTCACTCAAGTGCTCATCCAAGATAATCCGCGCGACTCGGTCTAACGCTCCCCGCACAGCCGCAATCTGCACCAAAACATCGGGACAGGGGCGACTGTCTTGCAGCATCGTTTTGATCCCGCGAATGTGGCCTTCAATGCGGGCAAATCGATTGAGAATCCGTTGCAGTGACTCTGAGTCATGCACATGGGCATGTTCAGTTCCTGAGCCATGTCCATGGGCGTCAGCATTGCCATCGGGGCGGGCAAAACCTTCATTATCCGGTTGTCTAGGCTGGGCGATCGCCATACAAAATCCCTAAAAGTTAAGCGAGACGGAAGGGGAAAACGGCACTGTGTGACTACTGGGGCGCTGCGAAATCAGACAACTCAGCGAGTTCTTTCAGAGAATGGGGGCCCAGATAAAACTCACCGTAGATTTCCCAAGTGGGATACCCTTGAATGCCCTTGTCCTGACAGAGCTGTGGCTGAGGATTTTTGCCGCCCGGATCGCACTCCACATAGGGCATTGCTGCTACTGCTCGGCCAAACAGGGCTTTTTGGTCTGCGCAGTGAGGGCACCAATAGGCCCCGTACATGACCGCATTTTGAGCCGTGAGGTGATTTGCCAGCTGCTCCGCATAGGGTGAACTGGCTGACCCAGTCAGGCTGGCGATTGAGGTGCAGCTCGTCAGCATTAGCCCCAAGCCAACCGCGCAACTGGCAACAGCCCATAGGGTGAAGCGGCGTATCCCAAAGCGCTGGCGAACTGATGTCATTAAATTCCTAAATAATGTTGTGGCTGTGACAATTTGCCTTAGCCAGCCCATCGGCGACTGACTGGCGCGATCGTTGGGTCGATTCGGGAATCTCTGCCTGAGAGCCAGGATTTCCTCACCTACCTTAGCTCGTTAACATAGAACACGATGGTTCTCATAGTAGCTTTCGAAAATATCCTTGGCTGACTGGCTAAATATTTTCTCTCAATTCACCCCTTGCGGAGACTGTAATGACGGTAATGGCTCGGCTGCGCTCTTGGCGAAATTCTCTCTGGCGGCTCATGGCTGCTGCTCTGTGTGCCCTCTTACTGATGGTGCTAGACCCACCTTTAGCCCAAGCGCAAACGTTACCTGAGCTGGCCACCCCGATACCTGGTCAAAGAAGCTTTGTGGCTGTTGCCGTTGAGCAAGTCGGTGCCGCTGTCGTGCGCATCGATACCGAAAAAACCATCGTCAGAGATGCCCCCGATTTATTTTTCGACGACCCCTTCTTTCGCGGGTTTTCCGGCCCGAATGGCTTTCCCAACTATCCTCAGGAACAGCTCTTGCGGGGGCAAGGGTCGGGCTTTATCGTCTCTACCGAAGGGGATATTCTCACTAACTCTCATGTAGTGGATGGGGCTGATCGCGTTACTGTAACGCTCAAAGATGGTCGTCGCTTTGAAGGTATTGTCGAAGGTCAAGACAGTGTGACTGATCTGGCCGTAGTGAAGATCGAGGCTGATGATGAAGCGCTGCCAGTCTCTCGCTTGGGCAACTCAGATGAGGTGATTGTCGGTGATTGGGCCATCGCGGTGGGCAATCCCCTCGGTCTCGATAACACTGTTACGTTGGGCATTGTCAGTACGCTCAAGCGATCCAGTGCGTCAGTGGGCATTCCCGACAAGCGGCTTGACTTTATTCAAACAGATGCCGCTATCAACCCCGGTAACTCTGGGGGGCCGTTACTTAATCAAGATGGTGAAGTCATTGGCATTAACACGGCCATTCGTGCCGATGCGATGGGCATTGGGTTCGCTATCCCCATTAACAAGGCAAAGGAAATTAAAGATCAGCTGGTGCGCGGTGAAAGTATCGCTCATCCCTATTTGGGTGTGCAGATTGCCACGCTGACCCCAGACATTGCGCGCCGCAATAACGAAGACCCTAATGCTGGCGTTCTCTTGCCAGAAATTGAGGGCGTACTGGTGATTCGGGTCATCTCGAACACGCCGGCAGCCGAAGCGGGATTACGTCGCGGCGATGTAGTTTTAGAAATCGACGGTCAACCGGTGGTTTCTGCAGACACCTTGCAGCGCCAGGTTGAAAATAGTGCGATCGGGCAAACGCTGCAGCTTAAAGTCAAACGAGGCGAACAAACTGAGCAGCTAGCCATCACAACAGCTGAGCTGCAAGATAGCTGAGCGATCACCGAGCAATCGGCAGCGGCAAACTTGTCGAGTCCTCGATGGTCTCCTTAGACAGTCATA
>CALCPB010000990.1 GCA_937897665.1 uncultured Halomicronema sp.
GGTGTAGGGATCAGCCCTAGCTTTAGAAGACCATTCACCGGTAACTCCCTGCAGCTTACATAACCGCTTATCCGTTCTGTAAGCTGCTTCATCATGAAAGCTAATGTGATTAGTGTCACACTACCTTAATTATTCCCAGCTTCCCATAGGGGTTTGATGCCTTATTTGACTTTCTGGTGAAGTTCACCGATTGATTGATTGAAAGTTTCCTTTACGTAGAAAAAATCGAGTAATTACTGAGACCAAAAGAACAATCAATACTAGTGAATTCAACGACAACACGCGGAGAATCACTTCACAGTAGGGGCAATCAGGCTAGGCGGGGAGCAGTGGCACTCAATTGACCACTCTCCAGTGAGACATGGCACCCGGTTTCATAATTCATCATAACGGCTGGCTAGTCGGTCCGTCTGTGACCGTACATCGGTCCGATTCAGGATGCCAGTCGTCGGATTCTTTTGGCGACGCGCTCAGCTTGCACCGATCGCTGCAGTAGACTAACGAAAGGCGCGATCGCGCCCCTGACTGCGGTTGGCTGGCTGTTGAACGATACGTAAAAGAAGCGATGCGGATTTCTCTGAATTGGTTACGAGACCTGGTTTCGATCACCCTCTCGCCAGCAGCGCTGGCCGACGCCCTGACGATGGCAGGGTTCGAAGTCGAAGATATTGAAGATCGAACGACCTGGGCAGATGGCGTCGTGGTCGGCTATGTGACTGACCGCCAACCCCACCCCAATTCCGACAAGCTCAGCCTCTGCACCGTCGATATTGGCGCAGCGGAGCCCTCCAGCATTGTTTGTGGCGCGGCTAACGTGCGGGCCGATAGCTACGTCCCGGTGGCTCAGGTCGGTACCTATTTGCCCATTCCGGACTTAAAAATCAAGCCCAGAGAAGTCAGAGGCGTCCTGTCGGCGGGCATGATCTGTTCGCTGGCAGAGTTGGGACTCACCAAAGACTCGGAGGGTATCCACATCTTTGATTCGACCGAGCTGACGGTGGGGGCCGATGCGCGCCCGCTGTTGGGCCTAGATGATGTGGTGCTCGACGTGACGTCAACGGCGAATCGGGCTGATGCACTCAGCCTGGTGGGTATCGCCCGCGAAGTGGCGGCCATTACCGGGGCTCAGCTCAAGCTACCCACGGCCCCACGCCCGCAACCGCAGGCCACCCAATCGACGATCACGGTCGCCCTCAGTGATGAGAAGGCCTGCCCGATTTATATCGCAACGGTCTTAGAGCAGGTGCAGATTGGGCCGTCGCCCACCTGGCTGCAGCAGCGGTTGCAGGCAGCCGGGACTCGCCCCATCAATAACATTGTGGATATCACTAACTACGTACTGCTGGAATGGGGACAACCGCTGCATGCCTTCGATCACGATCGCTTAGCGGCCGTCACAGGCAGTCATGACTATGCGCTCGGCGTGCGCTACGGTCGGCCCGGCGAAGCCTTGACCACACTGGACAATCAGGAGCGATCGCTGAAAGCCGAATCCTTGGTGATCACGGCCAATGACCAGCCGGTGGCGCTGGCTGGCGTGATGGGGGGCGAAACGACGGAAGTCTTTGCAGGCACTGTGGCCGTCATGCTCGAGGCCGCCTATTTTGACTCTGCCGCTATTCGCAAGTCGGCCCGCAGTCAGGGGCTACGCACAGAAGCCTCGGCCCGTTACGAGCGTGGCGGCAATCCTGCTGATCTCAGCCTGGCCTGCGATCGCGCCATTCACCTGATGCAAACGTTAGCGCAGGCTCAAGTCGTGTCCCAAGTGACGGGGCGCACCCCCGTTGGCGAGATTACCCCCACGCGCACGCTGCCCCTCCGGCTAGCGAGAGTGCATGCGGTCTTAGGCCCCGTGGTGAATCTAGATACACCAGCACCCGCCCCGATTCCAGCTAACCAAGTTCAGGCAGTGCTCGAAACGCTCGGCTGCACGGTCGAACCGGGCCCTGAATCAGGCGTCTGGAACGTTACTATACCCGCGTTTCGCTATCGCGATTTAGAACGAGAAATCGACCTCATTGAAGAGGTCGCTCGCATTTATGGCTACGACCACTTTGCCAACACCCTACCTCAGGCTGCCGTGGGGGGCGTGTTGTCACCGGCTGCCGCCCTGTCGCAAAAACTGCGACAGACCCTGCGCGGCGCCGGGCTGACAGAATTGATTCACTACTCGCTGACCAAAACTGAGTCAGACCAGCAGGTGGTGTTAGCCAATCCGCTCTTTACGGAATACTCGGCCCTGCGCACCAACCTGATTGATGGCTTAGTTGAAGCCTTCAAGTTCAATCTGGAGCAGGGCAACGGCCCCCTCAACGGCTTTGAAATCGGTCGCATCTTTTGGCTTGACGGCGAGCAGCCCCAGGAAGTTGAAGTGGTGGGGGGCATTCTTGGCGGTGATGTGCGGCAGGGCAAATGGGTCAGTAGCGATCGCCCTGAGCCGCTGTCCTGGTTTGCTGCCAAGGGCGTGCTGGAATCCGTCTTTCAACGACTCGGGTTGAGCGTCGATTATCGCTCAGATAGCGAAGATGAGCGCCTGCATCCCGGTCGCACGGCCTCTCTCTGGGTGCGCGGTCGCTTGCGCCTAGGCACCTTTGGCCAACTGCACCCCCAACTGCGGCAAGCGCAAGACTTGCCCGATGAAGTCTATGTGTTTCAGTTGAACTGGTCGGTACTGATGACCTGCTTGGCCACGGGACAGCGCAAAGCGGTGAAATTCAGTCCTTACTCGACCTTCCCGGCCAGCGATCGCGATATTGCATTTTATGCGCCTGTGACCGTTGCCGTTGCCGACTTAGCCAAAGCCATGACTAAAGCCGGTGGCAAACTGCTCAATACGGTGACTCTGTTTGACGAATACCAGGGCGAATCAGTCCCTGCAGGCCAGCGGAGTCTCGCTTTTCGCCTGGTTTATCGCGCCCTCGATCGCACTCTCACTGACGAAGACGTTGAACCCGTACATCAGAAAGTCAGGGCCGCGCTCGAAAAGCAGTTTCAAGTGGCTTTGCGCAGTTAACCAGAGGCTGCCATCAGTTGGCGGTAACGCCTGCACTACAACAGTTTCAGCCTCTGCCTTGTGTTCTAGAGCGAACGCAGATAGCGTTAAACGGGTGTCCTCAGAAGGAGTCAGGAACTGCTGTGGCGAATACCTATGACTTGATTTACGCTGTTGTGCGCCACATTCCCTATGGGCAGGTCGCCACCTATGGGCAGGTGGCAGAACTCGCGGGCCTGATTGGTAAACCTCGCGTGGTTGGTTATGCGCTCTATCGTGTTACGGACGGCGATGAGATTCCGTGGCATCGGGTCGTCAATGCAAAGGGCGAGGTCTCACACTCGGTACACCGCAACGGCAATGACTATTTGCAACAGTCACTGCTAGCCGATGAAGGCATCGAATTTAACGCTAAGGGCAAACTTGACCTGACAAAGTATCGCTGGGTGGCCAATTCAGAGGTTTTGGAGCGGGCGATCGCTCGCATTCAGCAACAACTGGCGGCACCGAGCAGCTTTGCAGAGGATTCATAAACCCGATGGATCGCCAGTTGGCGATTGCTCATGCCGGCGGGGAGCAAACACCGAAACCTAGAATCACCCGTGCGGGCCAGCTAAACCGGTTTAAAAGACCACAGCGGCAGGATGTGAGTATCCTACCGCTGTGGGGTGAGAGAGGTCAGCCGCGTAAGGGCACTAACCTTAGGCCGACTGACAGTCGCTATTCGATTAATCATTTGGAGAAAGCCCGCTTAGTGGTTATAGCGCTCTTCCATCCAAACTCTCAGGGAATTTTCTTGGGCAAAATACAAGGTCTGATTCGACGTGGGGTCATAGACGCGCCAAACTTCACCTCCATTTTTAGTGGTTCTCGAAATGCGGGGCATGGCACCGGCGGTGAGCCAATTCACGGTCTGTTCGGCCAGATGGCGGAACAGGTGACCCAAGCTGTTGGGATGATATGCCGTCGTGTAGTTGGCGGGGTGGATGAGTGAGGCGAAAGACGTGTGGCGCTGATCGAGTAGATTGGACGGTTGTGTGTAGGTGTTCATAACACTCTCCTGAGTCGTGATGGCGGTCGTCTATCTGAAGTGACTATGACTTATCCGCCTTTGACACTACTCTAACGAGCCCTCTTCAAAACACCCACACACACTGTGCATGACATCTATGCATAAAATCGATACGTATTGTCGGGATGAATAAGATAGCCTGTTGGCAATTCCTCCCTGGTCATTTTCACCATGAATCCTTGGAAGCTTAAATTGTCTCAGTTGAGAGCACTCTTAGCGGTGGCTGAATACGGCAATTTTAGTGAGGCTGCCCTGCAGATGGATTTGACTCAATCGACCGTTAGCCATGCGATCGCCACCCTAGAGGATGAATTGGGCGTGATGGTATTTCATCGCGGGCATCGGGGGGCTCAGCTAACGCCGGTCGGTGAGCGACTTTTGCACGATGCCCAAAAGATTCAAGGGCTGCTAGAGAACATGATGAGCGCGGCTGAGAATGAGCGCGGTCTCAAAGGGGGCACCGTTCGTATCGGTACGTTTCGTAGTATTGCGACCCATCTGTTGCCAGAGACGATCGCCCGGCTGCACCAGATTCACGGGTCGGTGCAGATCTCGATTTTGGAGATGGATGAACTCTATCAGCTACGACAAGCCCTGAGACAGGGGCAGGTCGATCTCTGCTTCGCTGAAATGCTGGAAGGCAACGAATTTGAAAACATTCATGTCTTAGATGACGAATATATTGCGCTGCTACCGCCACAGTTTGGTTTGCGCGATGCCCAGCTCACCATCGAAGACTTGTATACCTATCCGTTGATTTCCTCCAGTCACGATAGCTGTTCTGTGCGGCTACGCGATCGCCTCGCCACCTTACAGCCCAAGCTGGAGCTAACCTATCGCATTCGCCACGATTCTTCGATGACGGGCATGGTGCAGCAGGGGTTAGGGATTGCCTTAATGACTGAGCTGGCGGCTAAGCCAGTCCCAGAGGGGGTCAGAGTCTGTCGCTTGCCCTTTGTGCTGTCGCGACCGATCGGGGCCACCTTGCTGAGAGATGCCTTGCTCAGTCCGGCTGTTTATGCCTTTTTAGATGCCCTCCGGGGCACAGGTGAGTTTGCGTCAGCGCAAGCCGGATGAGGCCTTTGCTGTAGCCACCCGTTAGCCGCTGCTTGGCCTCACTGGGTGAACGCCCAGCCGCCATTTCGCCTTAAGATTCTGGGATGGCGTGACTCAAGGATGAAGCTCTGTGCGATCGCTCTATTTCTTGCTACCGGGGACAGACCGTAAATTTGCCTGTGGCGGCTTGTTTGCTGAGCTTAAAACTCTGGAACTGGCCCGCCAAGTGACTGAGGCCACGGTGGTGACCTATCAGCAGCGAGAGCCCAACACGCTATTTCTCGATGATGTGCTGCAGTCGGCGGCCAGCCCCGATCATATTTTTGTAGTGAGCTGGGGCTTCCATGTGCCGAAGCTCGTCCAGCGGCTCCGCGGGCGGGCCGTACTTTACCACGCCCACAGCGCCGGGTACGGCTTTCGGCTACCGAGTGCGGTGCCAATCATGACGGTGAGCCGCAACACGATGGGCTATTGGGGGCAATGGTGTCCCAGCTCGCCGACCTTTTATTTGCCCAATCTCATCTCTCCGGAATATACAAATCAAGGACTGACCCGAGATATTGATGTGTTAGTGCAGGTGCGTAAATCGTCAGAATATCTGCTGCAACAGCTAGTGCCCGCGTTACAGACCCAGTGCAACGTCATGCTGTTAGATCACTTTGTGGAGGATTTGGCGGGCTTGTTTAACCGCAGCAAAGTTTATCTCTACGCCACTGCCGAATATTGGGCACAATATCGCGTCACTGAGGGCTTTGGATTGCCGCCGATGGAAGCAATGGCCTGTGGCTGCCAGATTTTTTCGAGTGTCAATGGCGCTCTGGCTGACTATCTCGACCCCGGATTTAACTGCCAAAATGTGGGCGTTTATTCCACCGCCTACGATGTCGATCGCATTCTTAAGACCCTACAACAGCCCGCACCACTGTCTGTAAACTCCGATTTTTTTGACGCTTACCGGGAAGCCAAAGTTGTCTCAAGACTGCGAGAAATTTTAATCTCAGTCAATCACTTTTTTGACCACGTCCAGCAACATCCCTCAGACATCCCCAGCCTATCGCGCCGCCGATTAGCACGCCTGCGATGGCAAAGCTTGATCAAGAAGGTGCAGAAAAAAATGCGCGATCGCTAAACTTCCTAAACCCAATAAATTGAATCAGCTATTGGCAGTTTAGACTCCGAAAGCTTGCCAGAAAATGCTGTCAATTTGCCGACTTTTTATCTCTGCCAACAGCTTGGAGCAGCATACGCCTGAGCCTGATCAGTAAAGTCTCAGGCTCAGGCCACAGGATTATGGACAGCAACAGCCAAAGCAAGCCTAGATGTCTCACCGCGGGTTGCCATTTCTAACCACGATCGATGAAGAGTGGGACGATCTCAGCAGGTAGTTTTACGCCTCGATTTGGGCGTAGTTACAGAGCGGCAATTGATGATGCTGCGCCAGATTGCGAGCAAATCGGAGGATGCTGGTGTAGTTTGATTGCTTGCAAATACATCGGCCTCTCGCGAGAGCGAGCTGGTTTTGGTTATGCACCTCGATCGCTAAGGAGGACATATACACTGCGTAAAAAGAGGAGATTTTAGACATTTTCTTAAATGGGGAATAACGACAAGATTGCAACTGCTTAATGGCAGTCGATAGCAAAACGACCTATCACCTGAGATCACTAACTGGCAATAGGTCGTCAACTTAAAATCGCTTTAAAGGGTTGAGTTCTAAACTTGGCTGCAGGCTTAGCTACAGAACATTTACGAAGCCGGAACCTGATCTTCTAAATCGCAGACCTCGGCCAAATTCTCTGGATCAACGTAGGAACAGGTGTGATTATCAAGGCAAACGAATGCCCAACCAGAATTCTCAACCCGCACTAGATCATAGGTACCCTCTTGAACAAAAAAACCTTTGTGGTCGCGAGTGCCAGGTGCGATCGCGAAGTTGTAGAAACTTTTGTTTTTAAGGTTCATAGCGATTACATCAAATGAAACGACAGTGGGGGCAAAGACAAACAAAGAAAGTATTTTCTTTAATCATCCTCACCCTACAATAAGATTCCATGAAGCTGAGTTTACTCTTCCGAAGAAAAATAAAACATAACCTTTGGGAAAATCTGTAACTTGCGAAAACTGTCGAAACTCGTGAAATTCAGTTGTTTTAATGCGGTGAGAGTGATCTTCGCGAGATTTTCTTCATAAAGTTTGATGAATCAGGCGAGCACATAGGCTACCGATAATCTTGAGAGCAGGGCTTGTGTCTTTGCGGTTAGGCTAATAGTCTTTGGTGGCTCTAGGCTAATTTTTTCTGCTTTTCATGCCTGTTCATCCTTGAATTCATTTATCCAGGTAGTTTCTAGATAGCTGTCAGATATTCTTCGGAGCGGCATTTGCCAAGATAATTTTCAGGATTTATCTGCCGTAATTCAGAGCAGCGACGCAAGATCAGGTAATCGCAGGTGAGGTCTAGATGTCGCAACTTGTTGGCAAGACTGCGGTTTTGTATTCGCCTCGGCCATGTTGACAAATGCCGATTGCTGGCCACGATCGCCCGATGCGAATATTCAGCCTCGATGCGGATACTCGCCTCGCCGGTAGCAAGCCGCTGCTTCGGGGCCGGTTGCTTGAGAGTGGCGACTTCACCGCTGTTTAATCGCCAGCGCGGATTCTCTAGACAGGCAGCGGTTAGTTCAGCCGCGACGTTAGACTAAGTCGTTGGTACGTTGCGAAATTGACACACCGCCCCATGACGCTCTTAACCCTCAAGTCCATTCAAAAAGACTTCGGTATCAAGGAAATTTTGCGGGATGCCAGCTTTAGCTTGGAAGAAGGCGACAAAGTTGGGCTGATTGGCACCAACGGCTCAGGCAAATCGACCTTACTAAAGATGATCGCCGGTCTGGAGCCGATCGACGGCGGCGATGTTTGGCGCAACGCCAGCGCCAAAGTGGTGTACCTGCCCCAACAGCCCGAGATTGAAGGCGATCGCACCGTGTTAGAGCAGGTCTTTGCTGACGCGGGCGAGCAAATGGCGCTGATTCGCCAGTATGAAGATATCTCGCACCGCATGGAACATAATCCAGCGGACATGGATACCTTGATGACTCAACTGTCACGTGTGACGGAGAAAATCGACGCGGCGGGAGCCTGGGACTTAGAAACCAGCGCCACGGTGGTGCTCACACAGCTCGGCATTGAAGATTTGGACGCTCGTATCGGTGATTTGTCGGGGGGCTATCGCAAACGGGTGGCGATCGCGTCAGCCCTGCTGTCAGAGCCCGATGCGCTGCTGATGGATGAGCCGACCAACCACCTGGATGCCGAATCGGTCGAGTGGTTGCAAAGCTACCTAAATGGGTTTCGCGGGGCGCTGCTGTTGATTACCCACGATCGCTACTTTCTCGACCGGGTGACCAATCGCATTCTGGAGGTCGATCGCGGTGACCTGTTGGGCTACAGCGGCAACTACAGTTACTACCTCGAAAAAAAGGCGGCAGCCGAAGCCGCTGGGGTGAGTACCCAAAAGAAGCATAGCGGCGTGCTGCGTCGTGAGCTGGAATGGTTAAAGCGCGGCCCCAAAGCCCGCAGCACCAAACAAAAGGCACGCATTCAACGCATTGATGAGATGCAAAACCGCGAGTTTAAAGACTCCCTGGGCAAGGTCGATATCGCCACGGTCGGTCGGCGCATTGGCAAAAAAGTGATTGAGCTGGAATCAGTCACCAAAGGCTACGGCGATCGCACCCTGATTAAAGACTTGACCTATACCTTTGAGCCCCGCGATCGCATCGGTATCATTGGTCCCAACGGCGTCGGCAAATCGACCCTGATGAACTTGATCACCGGGCGCGAGTCGCCCGATGCCGGCACCATCGAGATTGGCGACACGATTCACTTTGGTTATTTTGATCAGCATTCCGACGATGTGATTAAAACCCCCAACCAGCGAGTGCTGGAATATCTCAAAGAAACGGCAGAACTGGTCAAAACTGCGGATGGCAGTGTGATTACCGCCTCCCAAATGCTGGAGCGATTTTTGTTTCCGCCCGACCAGCAATATGCGCCCATTCATAAGCTCTCGGGGGGCGAACGACGCCGTCTCTTTTTGCTGCAGGTGCTGCTACAGGCCCCCAACGTGCTGATTTTAGACGAGCCCACCACCGACCTCGACGTGCAAACGCTGTCGGTGCTGGAAGAGTATCTGGAAGAGTTCAACGGCTGCGTCATTGTGGTTTCCCACGATCGCTACTTTCTCGACCGCACGGTGCAACAGGTGTTTGCCTTTGAGGACGGCGGTCACATTCGCCGCTATCCCGGCAACTATTCCCTGTATTTGGAGCAAAAAGCGGCTTCGGTTGATGGCCAGTCAGCCTCCGAAAAATCTGCTGCTGCCAGCAAACCGAGTGCTGTTGCGACTACCAGTGCAAACAATGCAAGTGCCCCAGTGCCTGCCAATCGGCAATCTCAAAAGCTTTCCTATAAAGAGAAGCGCGAATACGAACAGCTCGAAGCACAGATTCCTCAATTAGAAACGGCCAAGGCAGCGCTTGAGCAGCAACTCTACAGCAATGCCCCCACCGACTACGACGAGATGCAGCAGTTGTCACAACAGCTGGCCACGCTGACGGATGAAATCGATACCGCCACCGAACGCTGGATGAGTTTGGCTGAACGGGTGGAATAGCCTCGCACTGACTGATTGGACGGTGCCTAGCCGCCCGTGGCGTAACAAAAAAAGCCCCGCCGTAAAACAGCGAAGCTTTGGAATCAGGGTGCATCTACCATTCCATTACCCGAGCGAAGTCCCTATATTCCCGGAAGATTCAGGAGAGTTTATCGATGCTTTATGTGACTGCTGATAATCTGAAGCAGGGATGATTTAACTGCCGTAAGGCTTGTCATTAGTTGCGTTAACCGGTTTTACCGATACCGCTGTTGACTTGACCGACAGGCCAGCGCCCCAAGGTTGACGCTAGCTGAGGGAAGTCGTAAGCCCTGTGGGCAGGCTTTGCGTCTCTCTGCGAAAGAAAGCGATATCCCCATCACAAGTCCCCTTAGAGTCATCCAAACTAAAGAACATTCCACCGGAAGCAATCGGTTTCTATGGAAAAACTTGCTGGAAACTGTTGGCCTGTTCCTAGAAATCGGGTGCTTGGACCCGTTATTTCTTGAAGTGGTCTTATGACCTCTGGCCTGGCAACGCCATGACTCTGCAGGAAATGGGTACACCGCCAAGACTCGATTCGCTCTTAATGGAGTACGCGAATCTGGCCTGCTTTTATGGCGTCAAACAGGCGATTAATTTCTTGGAGTTCCTGCTCATCAATGCTGCCGTCCGCCAAGAGGATTTGGGCGAGATACTGATACTCTTGCTGGCTAATGTGTTTACACGCGATGCACTGATCAACGAGTGATGAAAGCTGATATCCGTTGCCAAAGGTTCCTGACATCGTCGTCTCCTCCTCCCTGTAACAGACGATTTCACGCGCCTCTTCCCGATTAAGTATACCGGTAGCGCTTGGAGACGGTCAGCCCAATCAATGGGTTTTTGGATACTTCTGAGCCGCCGCAGTCGAGCCGTCTCAGGCGGAGCGCCGGTAATCTTCCTCGTCCACACCGCCTCGGCACAGCCCTCAGGATAAAAATATCGGCATGGGGTGGTCTCTTTGGCCTGATGAGGGGCAATTGCAGGGGTGGAGCGGTGGGTCAGGATGCCTTTGATCGGACATTTGGCGCGATCGACAAGGCATCAACCCACCTCTGGCAGATTGCCGGTGCAGGTTCAGGGCAACTCTCTTAATCGATGACGCGAATCCGACCCGTTTGAATCGCGTCAAACAAGCGATTAATTTCTCGCAATTCCTGCTCATCAATGCTGCCGTCGGCCAAAACAAGCTGAGACAGCCGTCGGTACTGCCGCTGACTGATATTTCTCGACGCCATGAACTGGTCAACCAGTGATGACAGCTGATGTCCGGTTTCGAAGGTTCCTGACATGGTGGTTTCCTCCTCTCGATGGGAGGCGGCTGAGCCCACCTCTTCTTGATATATTACAAAATCACGGTACATATACGGTACCTCGAAAAAATTGTCAGCCAGGTTTGCTGGTGTTTTTACTGAAACTGCTAGCGCCTTTCTCAGCCTGCGTTTAACACCTGGGTTACGGGGATTACCCAGCGATCTCGCACCCGGTGCACAGGTCAATAAGATATTGCGGCGCCTGGGTAGACTCGGCGGGCGATCGCCCTCATTCCGCCCACCACCTGACCCGGCGGGGGTAAGTGGAGCCAGCGAACCATCAGGGTTTGCCGCCTTGCTATCGGCAAAAGATGGGTTGGGGTGAGGTTGCCAGCCCTCTCTTGGACTGCGGCCGCCAGCGGGGGGCGCAATTGCTGGGAAGGTCGCTAAGGCGGTAAGCTCATAGCCACGTTAACTTCGTCTGGATTAAGAACTGTTGCTACGACATCTCACAGTAGCTGCAGTTTTTAACGCGCACGGAGTCTACATATCGATATCTAGAGGCCGAGTCGGTGGCGATTTTAGAGCAGCAGATTCAGGTGGGCAAGCTGAAGTGGTTTTATCGCGAGGCCAACCCGCTGCGCGAAGACACCAGTCGGCTGCCGGTGGTGTTGCTGCATGGGTTAGTGTCTCAAAGCTATAGCTGGCGCGAGGTAATGCCCAAAATCGCGGAGCAAGGCTTGCGGGCGATCGCCCCGGATTGGATCGGCCACGGCTTTTCCGATTTTCCGGAAAAACGCGACTTTGCCTATACCGCTGACGCTTTTGTTGACGCCTTGAACGGATTTCTAGACGCCCTAGAGATTGAGCGCTGTCACCTGGTCGTGCAGGGCTTTATGGGCGTTTATGGCGTGCTGTATGCGCTACGTCATGCGGAGCGGGTGGAGCGATTGGTAATCATCAACACGCCGTTAGATCCGACGGTCAAGCTACCGGGTGCCGTTCGTCGCATGACTTGGCCGCTCGCGGGTGAAATGATGACCCAAGATCCCTTGCTGGTCGATCGCACCCTGGAAGGCGGCGGCCCCTACCAAGTTAAAGACAAAGACTTAGACGTGTATCGCAAACCGTTTTTGACCACGTCATCCGCCGGGCGATCGCTGCTGTTTACCCTGCGGACCTTCAACCTAGCGGCGACAACCCAGGCGATCGCCGCAGGGCTCAAGCAGTGGTCAGGCATGACGCTCCTGATTTGGGGCACCGCCGACCCTTGGGTACCGGTGGCGCTGGCCGAGACCTGGGCTGAGACCTTGCCCCACGGGGAGCTGACGAAATTGGCTGAAGTCGGCCATTATGCTCAAGAAGACTGGGCGGACAAAGTGTCAGACGTGCTCGTGCCGTTTTTGAGACGAGCCAACGTTGAATAATATTTCTGCCTGAAACAATACGAATTTCTACAAAGCGCAACATCTGCTGCCAGAGTCGAATTTTCAATTCGGCAGGCCGATAACATGAAAGCGTTGGCAAGTAGAGCTTTTGAACGCTTTGGATACGACCGATTGGCTACCCACTCCGCCCGCTGACGGCTGGCATACGCTGCTGCCTGAGCAAGCGCTGGCCCGCTTGCAGAGCGATCGCCAAGCGGGGTTGTCGTCACCAGAGGTGATTACTCGCCGCGAGCAGGTGGGAGCCAATGTTTTAGAAGAGACCCAGGGGCGCGCGAACTGGCGCATTTTTATTGATCAGTTCACCAACATCATGCTGTTGATGTTGATGGCGGTCGCGATCATTTCTGGGGTGATTGCCCTGCGGGCCCATGAGGTGCCGAAAGATGCGATCGCGATTTTTGCCATCGTCATTCTGAATGGTGTGCTGGGATATCTGCAGGAAAGTCGGGCCGAACAAGCCCTCGCGGCGCTGAAGCAAATGGCATCCCCCAGCGTGCGTATCGTCCGCGATAGCAAGACGATCGAAGTGCCCTCACAGGATTTAGTGCCCGGCGATGTGTTGCTATTGGATGCTGGCATGCAGGTCGCCGCCGACGGCTTATTGCTAGATACCGCTAATTTGCAAGTGCGCGAGTCGGCGCTCACGGGCGAAGCCCAGGCCGTGATGAAAAAAGCCGCTGAAGCGTTAGCCGCCGAGGCGAGCTTGGGCGATCGCACCAACCTGGTGTATCAAGGCACTGAGGTGCTGCAGGGTCGCGGTCGGGCCTTGGTCACCCAAACGGGCATGCAGACCGAGCTGGGGCGCATCGCCGCCATGCTGCAGGCAGTGGAGAATGAACCCACGCCGCTGCAGCTGCGGATGAATCAGCTGGGCAATGCCTTGGTGACGGGCTCGCTCATTTTGGTCGTGATCGTCGTGGTTGGCGGCGTCCTGTTTGCCGGCTGGGCAGCCTTTGAAGACCTGCTGGAAGTGTCATTGAGCATGGCGGTGGCAGTGGTACCCGAAGGCTTACCCGCCGTGATTACCGTGACGTTGGCGATCGGCACCCAGCGCATGGTGCGTCGCAGTGCCCTGATTCGTCGCCTACCCGCAGTGGAAACCTTGGGCTCAGTAACGACCATTTGCTCTGACAAGACCGGCACGCTCACCCAGAACAAAATGGTCGTCCAGACGGTGCAAACGCTGGATCAACGTTT